>NZ_JBEOXE010000107.1:0-17215 GCF_040296485.1 Streptomyces sp. NPDC002138
AAGTACGTCCAGTACGAGCGCTTCCGGCCGGCACGCCGAGAGCACGCACCGGACGCCGCTCCTTGACGGGCAAACGTTGCCTGACGCGGCACTAGGCCCTGCCGGGAGTACCTCCGTGCACCTGGGGGCCGGCCGCGCTCGGGCGCCGGTCAGCGGGCGAGGTGGAGCCGGGTGTGGAACCACCCGGCGCTCTCCTTGCCCGTCGGGTCCTCCCCGAGCGCGGTGACGGCCTCGACCGCGCGCCGCTGCTCGCCCTCGTCCGTGAACCGGCGCTGCGGGTAGGTCTCGGCGCTCCGCTCGACGGTCAGCCCGTACGACTCCAGGCGCGCGGTGACGGCCCGGAAGTCGTGGGTGCGCAGCACGAAGGCGGCCACCGGCACGGGCCGGCCCGCGGCGGAGAGCAGGCGCCCGAAGGTCCGCTCGGTGAGGAAGGCGGCCCCGCCGGTGAGGGTGATCAGGCCGACTCCGGCGGCGGCCCGGCGCAGCTCCTCGTCGGGTTCGCCGCGCTCCAGGTCCTCGCAGTAGCCCTCGTCGAGGAGGCCGACGGCGAGCGCGTACGCCACGGCGGGCCGGGACACGTCGACCCCGATCGAGCCGACCGCTTCGGGCAGTCTGCGCGAGGCGTAGAACGCCCGGTCCTCTTCGATGAGTTCGGGCGTGCTCAGCTCGGCCGTCTTGGCCGAGGTGTAGCGCTCGTACAGCTCGTCGAGGCTCACGTCGTGGTTCACCAGCGCGGCGTTGATCCCGTACGAACAACAGATGTCGAGCATCACCTGTTCTTCGGGCGGCAGTTCGCCGATCAGCTCGCGGAAGACCCGCTGCCCGTGGTGCGGCGCCTGGTAGCCGTACGGGCCCAGCTGGGCGAAGTACCCGCGCGGGTCCGGCAGTCCGTAGACCTCGTCGAAGCTCGTCATGTCCGCTGCAGTCATGGGCGCAGGTCTATCCGGCGTACGCCGGGCGCGGAAAGACGGCCGTTCCGGCCACGCGTCGGGACCGCTCGGCACGCCAGATCGACAGGTAACCTTGCCAGTTTGCCTGTCGATCGCATACGGTCGCGGTATGGCAGACGCACAGCGGGAGCTGCGGGAAACCGCCGCGGAGCTACAGCTCGCCGTCCGCATGGTGGTGCGGCAGATGCGGGTCGCCGCCTCCGGGGGGCTGTCCTTGTCGCAGGTGGCGGCGCTCAAGCAGCTGGCCCACCACGGCCCCGCGACCGCCGCTGAACTGGCCCGGGCCGAGGGGATCCGCCCGCAGTCGATGATCGCCACGGTCAACGCGCTGCGCGCGGCCGGATACGTCGAGCGGACCGCCGACCCCACCGACGGACGGCGGCAGATCATCGCGCTGACCGAGAGCGGCCGCGACACCGTCCGCGCGCGCGGGGAAGCCGGGTACGAGCGCCTCGCCGAGCTGCTCGCCGAACGCCTCACCGAGCCCGAGCGCGCGACCCTGCGCGAGGCGATCGGCCTGCTCAAACGGCTCGCGGAGGGCTGAGCGGGCCCGGGGCGGGAGCCGCCGGGCCCATCGGGCTGCCGTACCGCGAGACCCACCGGATTCACCCACGGACCCACGAGAAGGAACCGAGATCCTCATGAGCGACCTGACCCTCGACGCGCACACCGCCCTCGTCCTGATCGACCTCCAGCAGGGCATCCTGGCCCTGCCCGCCGCCCGCCCCTCCGGCGACATCCTCGCGAAGTCCCTCGAGCTGGCACGGGCCTTCCGCGCCCGGCAGCTCCCCGTGGTCCTCGTCAACGTCGCCTGGTCCCCCGACGGCGGCGACCTGCCCACCGCCGAGGCCGACCTCGCCGGCCCGCACGCCGCGCCGCCCGCCGCCTTCAGCGAACTCGCCCCCGGGCTCGCCGTCGAGGGCGACATCCGCATCACCAAGCGCCACTGGGGCGCCTTCACCGGCACCGAGCTGGACCTCCAGCTGCGCCGCCGCGGGATCACCCGGATCGTCCTGGCGGGCATCTCCACGAGCGTCGGGGTGGAGTCCACCGCCCGCACGGCCTGGGAGAACAGCTACCACCTGGTCTTCGCCGAGGACGCCACGACGGACCTCGACGCGGACTCGCACGCGCACAGCTTCGGCAAGATCTTCCCCCGCCTCGGCCGGGTCCGCTCCACCGCCGAGATCATCGCGGCCCTCGACGCCTGAACCCCCCGCGGCCCCGGCCCGGTCCGCGAGCCCACGGCCCGGGGCCGGTCGTAGGCTCGCGGCATGACGGGATCACTGACGGGACGGGTCGCCCTCGTCGCGGGGGCGACCCGCGGCGCGGGCCGCGGCATCGCCGTGGAGCTGGGCGCGCGGGGCGCGACCGTGTACGTGACCGGGCGCAGCACCCGCGGCAGGCGCTCCGAGTACGACCGGCCCGAGACGATCGAGGAGACGGCCGAGCTGGTCACGGCGGCGGGCGGCCGGGGCATCGCGGTCGTCGCGGACCACCTGGTGCCGGAGCAGGTCGAGGCGGTGGTCGGGCGGATCGACGCCGAGCAGGGCCGGCTGGACGTGCTCGTCAACGACATCTGGGGCGGCGAGCGGCTCTTCGAGTGGGAGAGCACGGTCTGGGAGCACGACCTGGACAAGGGGCTGCGGCTGCTGCGGCTCGCGGTCGAGACCCACGCCGTCACCAGCCACTTCGCGGTGCCGTTGCTGCTGCGCGAGCCGGGCGGGCTGGTGGTGGAGATGACGGACGGGACGGCGGAGTACAACGCGAGCCGCTACCGGGTCTCGTTCTTCTACGACCTGGCCAAGTCGTCCGTGCTGCGCATGGCGTTCGCGCTCGGGCACGAGCTCGGGCCGCGCGGGGCGAGCGCGGTGGCGCTCACCCCCGGCTGGATGCGCTCGGAGCTCATGCTCGACGCCTTCGGGGTGACGGAGGCGACGTGGCGGGACGCCCTGGAGAAGGTCCCGCACTTCGCCATCTCGGAGACCCCGTCGTACGTCGGCCGCGCGGTCGCGGCGCTGGCGGCGGATCCGGAGCGGGCGCGCTGGAACGGGCAGTCGCTCTCCAGCGGGCAGCTGGCCGGGGTGTACGGCTTCACCGACCTCGACGGGAGCCGCCCGGACGCCTGGCGGTACATGGTCGAGGTGCAGGACCCGGGACACCCGGCCGACGCGACGGGCTACCGCTGAGCGGGCCGCCCGCGGTCGCGCCCGCTCATGCGGCCCGGCCGCCGTCGAGGCGCAGTTCGCGGTCGGCGCCGAGGGGGGCGAAGTACCGCTCCACGTCGTCGTCGGAGACCTGCGCGAGGTCGGCCGGCGACCAGTGGGGCGTGCGGTCCTTGTCGATGACCTGGGCCCGGATGCCCTCCACCAGGTCGGGCGAGGTCAGTGCGGCGCAGGACACCCGGAACTCCTGGGCCAGCACCCGCTCCAGCGAGCCGAAGGCCCGGGCCCGGCGGACGGCCGCCAGGGTGACCTTGAGCGCCGTCGGGGACTTCGCGAGGATCGTTTCGGCGCACTCCTTGGCCGCCGGGTCGCCGTACCGGGACAGCCGCTCCACGATCGCCTCGACCGTGTCGGCGGCGTAGCAGTGGTCGATCCACGCGCGGTGCCGGGCCAGTTCACCGTCCGGGGCCGTTCCGGCGTACCGGGGCAGTACGTCGCCCACGGCGCCTGAGGCGAGGTCGCGGCCCAGGTCGGCGAGCCGGCCGGCGGGGACGAAGTGGTCGGCGAGCCCGCACAGCAGCGCGTCGGCCGCACCGACCGCCGCGCCGGTGAGGGCGAGGTGGGTGCCCAGCTCGCCGGGGGCCCGGGCCAGCAGGTGGGTGCCGCCGACGTCGGGCACGAAGCCGATCCCGGTCTCGGGCATGGCGACGCGGGAGCGTTCGGTGACGATCCGGACGCTGCCGTGGGCGGAGACCCCGACCCCGCCGCCCATCACGATGCCGTCCATGAGGGCGACGTACGGCTTGGGGTAGCGGGCGATCCGGGCGTTCAGCCGGTACTCGTCGCGCCAGAAGTCCACCGAGGCGGTGCCGCCCGCGCGGGCGTCGGCGTGGATCGCCCGGATGTCGCCGCCCGCGCACAGGCCGCGCTCCCCCGCGCCGGCGATGAGGACCTGGTCGATCCGCGGGTCGTACTCCCAGGCGGCGAGCGCCTCGGTGATCCGCAGCACCATGGGGCGCGTGAGGGAGTTGAGCGCCCCGGGGCGGTTGAGGGTGATCCGGCCCGTCCGGCCCTCGGTGGTCACCAGGACTGTGTCGTCCTCGTCGCGCATCGGCGTTCCTTCCCTCATGATCCGGACCGACATTATGTCCGGAACGGGAACCCGAACCCGAACGGGAACGGGAGCCGGCCCCGCTCCCGCCGCGGGCCTCGCGGGCCGCGGTGGGAGCGGGGCCGGACCGGTCGGGTCAGCTCGGGTCGTGGAAGTACACGGAGCGGACCTTCAGGTTCTCGGAGGCCGGCTTGCCGTGGGCGCGCAGGTTCCACTCCGGGCCGGTGCAGTCCGCGCCCTTGAAGACGGTCACCAGCTCGTCCGTCGCGTTGTGGGGCGTGTGTCCCGGCTCGACCCACTCGCTGCCGACGTAGGGCAGGTTGACGCACTGGTCGCTGCGCGGGTCGTGCAGGGCGACGGTCAGCACCTCGCCGCGGTCGTCGGTGAAGGTGTAGCTGAAGTCACCGGTCGCGGCGAAGGCGGAGCCGGGGACGGAGAGGGCGAGCACCAGCCCGGCCAGGCCCGCGGTGACGGCACTGCGAAGCTTCATGGAAGGTCTCCTCAAGATCGGCGAGGGGTCACGGCGGACCGTATGCCGGGCGTGCGGAAGCGAATCGGTTCTGCCCACGCCGACCGGCCCGGGTTCCACCGGGACGGGTGAAGCATCGGGGTCACCGGGGTCTCGCACGGCACCCCGGGACGGCCCAAGCACCGCGCCGTTTCGGCCAATTGTCCCGATCCGGGCTCATTCGCTCGGCGGAGACGGGCCGACGCCCGGGGAGGATTCGCCCGGCCGGTCCGTACGCCAGGGTGAACAGGGAACCGGCTCCGCCGATCGGCCGCGTCCGAGCGGCCCGCTTCGCCGAAAGGAACGGCTCCCCCGTGCGCCTCACACGCATCACACGCATCGCGCCCCTGCTCGCCGCCGCCGGACTCGTCGTCACCACCCTCCCCCTGCTGTCCGTGACCGGGGCCGCCGCCGCGTCCGGTGCCGCCTCGTCCGCCTCGCCCGCCTCGCCCGCCGCGGCCGTCTCCTCCGCCTCGGCCGTCTCCTCCGTCTCCCCCGTCTTCGACTACCGGCCGCCGCCGCCCTCGTGGCACCGCTGCGCCGCCGACCGGCCGGCGGCGTACGAGTGCGCGACCCTCCGGGTCCCGCTCGACTACGAGCGCCCCCGGGACCGGTCGATCGACCTCGCGATCTCCCGGATCAAGACCGAGGACCCCGGCAAACGGCACGGAGTCCTGCTGCTCAACCCGGGCGGGCCGGGCGATCCCGGGCTGGACCTGCCGCTGACGGTGCTCGACGTACTGCCGAAGGACGTGCGCGACGCGTACGACCTGATCGGCTTCGACCCGCGCGGTGTCGGCGCGAGCAGCCCGGTCGGCTGCGGGCTGAGCGACGCCGAGCAGGTCGTCGACCGGCCGTACCACCCCGAGACCTTCCCCTCCGACGTGGCGTGGGCCCGTACGGTCGCCGACACGTGCCGCCGGACCGCGGGGACGGTCCTTCCGTACCTCACCACCCGCAACACCGCCCGCGACATGGACGCGATCCGCGCGGCCCTCGGCGAGCGGCGGATCTCCTACCTCGGCTACTCCTACGGGACCTACCTCGGCGCGGTGTACACACAGCTGTTCCCGGCCCGTACCGACCGCTTCGTCCTCGACAGCGGTGTGGACCCGCGGCACGTGTGGCGCGGCGCGATCCGGACCTGGGCGACCGAGGCCGAGCCCGCCTTCGCCCGGTGGACCCGGTGGACGGCCGAGCGGGACGCCGCGTACCACCTCGGTGCCACCCCGGAGGCGGTCTCGCGGACCTTCTGGGAGCTGGTGGCGCGGGCGGACCGCGATCCGGTCGAGTTCCAGGGCGAGAAGGTGACGGGCGACACGATCCGGGGCGCGCGCCGGGTGTTCTTCTCCCCCGCGCAGGCCGCTCCCCTCGTCGCCGCCATCAAGGCCGCGGCCGACGGTACGCCCGCGCCCGCCGCCGCGCCCTCGCTGCGGGAGGCGCTCGGCGCCGCGCGCCCCGCGGCCGGCGGACCGGCCCCGGACAACGGCATCGCCGTCTTCTGGTCGGTGGTGTGCGGTGACGCGGACGACTGGCCCCGCGATCCCGAGCAGTACCGGCGCGACGCGGTCCGGGACAAGGCCGCCTACCCGCTGTACGGGGACTTCGCCTCCAACATCAAGCCGTGCGCCTTCTGGCCGCGGCCGCGCGAGGCGGTGACGCCGATGCGGCTCCCGGCGGACGTGCTGACCGTGCAGAACGAGTGGGACTCGCAGACCCCGCTGGTCAGCGGCGAGGGCATGCACCGCGCGCTGAGGGGCTCGCGGATGGTGCTGGCGCTGGGCGGCGAGGGGCACGGGGTGTATCTCGCGGATCCCGGCTCCTGCGTCACCGCGACGGTGACCGGCTACCTGGCCACGGGCCGGCTCCCGGCCCGTGACGTGCGCTGCCGGGCCACCACGCCGCCTCCGACCACGCGCCGGCTCGCTCCGGTCCCGCCGCCCTCCGCCCCGGGCCGCTTCTGACGTGCTCCGGCCGGGGCCCGGCGCGGGGGGTGCGGGGCCTGGGGCGTTGGGCCCGGGGCCCCGGTCACGCCTCGGCGGCGGGCTCCAGGCCGTGCCGGACCCACACGTTCGGCTCGACGTAGACCGCGTAGCCGTGCGCGGTGTCGCAGTGCAGCGGGACCAGGGCGCCGGGGACCTCCACCGCGCCGTCCCGGTCGAGGGCGAGGCCGGTCCACGCGCGCCACTGCTCCAGGGATCCGCTGACCGTCATGGACGCCCGGGCGATCCGCTCGATGGCGCCCCCCGCCTTCACGTGGACGCGCAGCCACGGGTCGTCCGGCAGCCCGTCCTCGCGCAGCAGTCCGGCGTACTCGGCCACGGGCAGGTGCGGCCTCAGGTGTGGACCGGGGCGAGGAGGTCGCGGTGGCCCCGGGCGCGGGCCGCGCCGCGCAGTGCCGACAGCATCCGGTACGACATCCCACGGCCGAGGTGGGAGCGGTCCACGGTGATTTCGAGCGCGCTGGCGACGGTCACGGCGGCGCCGCGCCGCCGGTCCTCGAACGCCCACACCAGCACCCGGTCCCAGCCCTGGTCGGGCATCTCCTCGCGGCCGTCCGACGCGGCGTCGAACGGCACGCCGTACCCCCGGGCCACGACGCGGTCGCCGTCGGTGGCCACGACGCAGTACTGCGGGAACTCCTCGGGCACCCGGCCCAACAGGGCTCCGGCGACCGGCTCGTGCGGGATGAACGCCGGCCAGCTGTCGTCGATCTCGTAGAGCCGGCCGGTCAGTTCCGGGCGTTCGGCGAGCGTGCTGATCCTGATGCTGTCGATGGCTGTCACACGGCAGCACGCTGCCACAGCGCGACCCGGTTGCCGAGCGGCTTTCCGCGCGACGCCGAGGAGGGGACCAGCCCCCCGGGCTGGTCCCCTCCTGCAGGCGGGCGCGGGGCCCACCGTCAGTCGTTACCGACTTCAGCAGCCGCTGAAGTGGATGCGGCAGGCGGTGATCAGCGCGGCGGCGTGCTCCTCGCCGAGGTTCTCGGCGGCCAGGTCGGCCGGGAGGACCTGCAGGGCGTCGATGTCGTGCTCCATCATGATGGGCTCCTTCTGTTGGGGAGGGGTACCGGTCCTCGCGGACCGGCCACCGGCGGCCGACGGCCACCGGAAGTTCAGGGGTGGGCGGGTTCGCCCTCGGGCAGCCAGGCGCGCGGGCCGCCGGACTCCATGCGCAGCAGCAGCGAGAGGCTTCCGGCCAGTCCGGTGGCGTACTCGGCGAGCACGCCCCGGCGGTTGTCGTCCGGCACCAGCAGGCGGCCGTCGCGCAGGACGGCCTGCGCGGCCATGTGCTCGACCAGCGACTCGGCCCCGGCGCGGTGACGCGCGTCGCCCGTCAGCGCGGCGGCGTCGAGCAGGAACTCGGCGTTGCCCGCGAGCCCGTGGCACGCGGCGGGCGAATCGCCGGACCTGCCCGCCCGGACGGCGAGGGCGGCGCCCTCCACCAGGTCGCGGGTGGCGTCGTCGGTCCGGCCGGTCGCCGCCCAGAGGCGGACCAGGAAGGTGCCGACTCCGGACGAGCCGTTGCACCAGTGCCGGGCGAGGTCCGGCGAGCCGGAGAGGTGCCGGGCCCGGTCGACGGGCCACAGCGTGCCCGCCGGGCCGCCGCGGGCGGCGGTGGTCAGGGTGCCGCCCGCCTCGACGGCCGCCTTCAGGAAGCGGTCGTCCCCGGTGGCTTCGGCCGCGAGCAGCAGGAAGGTGCCGACTCCGGCGACGCCGTGGGCGAAGCCGTAGTGCCAGGCCCCGGCGAGGCCGGAGTCGAAGTCCTCCGGTACCGGCCAGAAGACGCCCTCGGGGGTGTGCCGGGCCGCCGTGAGCAGCCCCTCGGCGACCTCGGCGGCCCGTTCCAGGAAGCGGGGGTCGCCGGTGGTGCGCCAGAAGTACAGCTGGGCCAGGCCCGATCCGGCGGCGCCGTGGCAGACGTCGGGGTTGGGCCACTGGACGGGCAGCTTCAGGGCGAGCGCGGTGGCGCGCCCGGCCAGGGCCGGATCGTCGAGGGCTCCGGCGGCGTCGAGCAGCGCCCAGGCCGTGCCGGAGCGGCCGAAGTGCAGTCCCGGCAGGGTCCAGGGCAGGGCGTCCTGCCGGTCCGCCGTCCACAGCGCGGCGGTGCGCAGGCCCTCGCGCAGGGCCTCCCGGGTGGGCGTGCCCGCCCCGGCCGGCCGGTCGTCCCAGCCGTTCAGGGCCCGGGCCAGGACGGCGACCCCGCCCGCCGAACCGTGCTGTACGGCCACCGGGTCGCAGGTCGAGCCGAAGGTGTCCGAGGGCCAGAGCCGGTCGGCGTCCCGCGGGCCCATGGTGGCCAGGAGGTGGGCGACGCCGTCCCGGACCAGGCGGCCGCGGACGTCCGCCGCGCCGCTCCGGTCGCTCTCCCCGGTACGCGGGGCGGGCGCGGCGGGCCGGTCCCCGGCGAGGAAGCGCCGTACGTCGTCCAGGGTCCAGCGGTCGGCCGGCTCGTCCCGCATCAGGCCGAGGATCAGCGGGGCGTGGCGTTCCAGCGTGCTCTGGCCGCGGGCCAGCAGTCCGACGAGGCCGGCCAGGCGTTCCGCGTCCGGGCGGGCGTCGGCGGCGGGCCGGTCCGCGGCGAACAGCGGGTCGGCGCCGCTCAGCGCGTGCAGGACGGTGGCGCCCAGGGCGTACAGGTCGACGGCGGGGCCCATCGCGGGGGCCACCTGGGGGGCGGCGCGCAGTTCGGGCGCGGTGTAGCCGGGGGTGGCGCCGAGCATCCAGCGCTCGCCCTCCCGCGCCGCCATCTCCAGGTCGATCAGCAGGAGCCGGCCGTCCGGGGTGACCATGACGTTGTTCGGGTTGAAGTCGTGCAGGGTGACGCCCAGTTCGTGGGCGGTGGCGACCAGGTCGGTCAGCTGCCGGACCAGGGAGTCGGCGGTGGCGTCGTCGGGACAGGCGGCGCCGGTCGCGACGAGGCGCTCGGCGACCGTCCGGCGCAGGGTGGCGCCCGGGACGGTCTCGGCCGCCAGGAACACGCTGCCCTGCTGCTCGAACACCTCGGCCAGCCGGGGAACCCGGTCCGGGTGGACCTTGCCGAAGCGTTCCAGCAGGGTCGCCTCCCGGCGCAGCAGGTCCCGTACGTCGAGCCCCTCCAGCCCGGCGGCCACGTGGGGCCGGGCCTGCTTGACGACGACCAGCGCGCCGGTCTCGGTGTCCTCGGCGCGGAACACGCCGCCCTTGTTGGAGTGCTGGATGGCGCCGCGCACCAGGTACCGGCCGCCCAGCAGGACGGGCTTGGCGGTGGCGGTGCTGCGGACCGGGGCGGCCGAGCGCTCGGGGAAGGGGTCTCCCGCCCAGGCGGGCGGGCTGAACCAGGCGTTGCGTTCGTCGGCGACCCGGCGCCCCTCGGGGTCGGTCAGCAGGGTGGCGAAGCAGCCGTCGGCGGTGAGTTCCTGGACACCGGCGAACACCCCGAACCGGTAGGAGACCTGGCTGTCCGGCAGGTAGCGGCGGTCGGAGAGGACCGCGGGTCCGGGCAGCCCCAGCGTGGCCCGGTGGAGTTCTTCGGCGAGCAGCCGGAACTGGTCGTCGTCCGAGGGGTACACGGTGATGAACTTGCCGCCGCCTCCCCGCTCGAAGCGCCCCGAGACGAGGGCCGCCACCCGGGACGGGCTGGCCGCGAACTTGAACGCGGCGCGGTGGGCCACCAGTACCTCGGCGGCGCGGGCCAGGGCCAGCGGCGCGGCGAGCGGGGTGGCCGAGACGTGGAGCTTCCACCCCTGGGCGCGCCGGACCGGGCCGCCGTCCGGGATCACGTGGCACCAGAACTCGCCCGGCGTCACGGACCAGTCGCCCGCCGCGCCGCCCTCGGCGCCCTCGGCGCGGGGCACCGCCGGGCCCTCCTCCCGCTCGTCCCGTCGCCCGTCCCGTCGCGCGGACCGTGCGATGACGGCGCGGACCAGGTCGAGGAAGAGCGCGAGGTCCGCCGGACGCTCGGCCCCCTCTCGGGGCCCGTGTCCGGACCGGGAGGGGGTCGGAGTCGCAGGCAAGGATGACACGGTCTTCGGCCTTTCACTTCTGGGCGGACGGGCGGACGGGCGGAGGGGCGGACGGGCCTGCGGACGGGCGGGAGCCGCGGGGAGCCCGGTGCGGGTGGCGCGGCCGGTGTGGCCGTCGGCTCAGTACCGCCGCGGGACGTGCTCGTCGCCCCAGCTGGTGTCCATGAGCTCGGCCGCCCGCGTCGTGACCGTCGCGGACCCGGCCCGGTGCCCTCCGGCGGTGTCCTGCACGGCCAGGGCGGACACACCGCACGCCAGCAGGACCGTGAGGGCGAGGAAGCAACGGGTGGCTGCGGACATGGTGCGACTCCTGAGTCGGGAGGTGGTGGCATGGCCCGGGAACACCACCGATGAGGTGGTTCGCCATGCGATGTCCGCCTGAGGGGGTTTGTGTGGCGGACACCCGAATCTCCTCACGCTACGCCCTCTTGGTCCAGCGCTCCGATCTGGCAATACCCTGCAGAGCACGGAAGTAGCAGGGCCGCATAGGGGGCAGAAGCATCGATACTGGGACAGGCTTCATGGAGTTGCCACGACTGGACGCGGCCTCCGTCGCCGTTTTCGAGCACGTCCTGGAGCGGGGCAGCCTCCGGCGGCGCCCGCTCGACATACCCCCTGACCTCGGCCTCAGCGCCGAGGAGGCCGAGCGGGCGTGCCACACGCTGCTGCTGCTCCGGCTGCTGAGGACGGTTCCGGGGTGCCCCGACGAGCTGATGGCGGTCAGTCCGGACGCCGCGGCGGCGGAGGCGGTCGGTCCGCTGGAGGCGCGGCTCGCACGGAGCTCGGCGCACGCCCAGTCCGTACGGGACGACCTGCACTCCCTGATGCCGCGTTACCGGGCCACCCGCCACGAACAGGGCCGCCGCGAGGGCATCGACTCGCTGCCCGACCTGGCCGCGGTGTCGGCGCTGCTCGCCGAGCAGTCGGCGCGGTGCCGGGAGGAGGTCTTCACCATCCAGCCGGGCGGCGGACGGCCGCCCCACCGCCTGGGCGACGCCATCGACCGGGACCTGGCGATGCTCGGCCGCGGGGTGCGCATGCGCACGCTGTACCAGCACCCGGCCCGCTCCAACCTGGCCACCCAGGGGTACGTGGAGACGCTGACCGCGGCCGGGGCCGAATACCGCACCGCCGCCGAACTCCCCGACCGCGCGATCGTGTTCGACCGCAGCGTGGCCTTCCTGCCGCGGCGCACGGACGGCGGGAGCGGGGAGGGCGCGGTGCTCGTCCGGGACCCCGACGTGGTGGCGTACCTGTGCCGGGTCTTCGAACAGCACTGGTCGGCCGCGGACCCCTTCCTGGGGAGCAGCGGGGCCGCGTACAAGGAGGTCGGCCACAGTCTGCGGCGGACGCTGGTGCGGCTGCTGGTCGAGGGCGCGAAGGACGAGGTGATCGCGCGGCGGATGGGCATGTCGCTGCGGACCTGCCGCCGCCACATCGCGGACCTGCTGGAGGAACTGGGCGCCGAGAGCCGCTTCCAGGGCGGGGCCCTGGCCGAACGCGCCGGCCTGGCCGCCCCGGCGCCGGACGCGGGGGCGGAGGCGGGGGCCCCGGACGGGCAGGCCCCGGACGCGGGAGCTTAGTACCCGGGCGCCGGGGCCGGATCCGGGGCGCGGGCACGGGCACGGCCGCGGGCCTCTGGGGTTACTTCGTCGTCAGCACGATCCGTACCAGGTACGGCAGCACCTCGCCCACGCGGGCATCGTGGTCCAGCAGCACCGCGACCGGGTCGTGGCCCCGGGAGTGCAGGGCGTCCAGCGGGTGGGACCACTGGGCGCCGGGCAGCGGCCGGGGAGCGTCGCTCTCCTGCGCCCGGCCGATGGCGGGGAACGCGGGCGGCACGGAGCGGCCGGCCGCCCGGGCGCGGCTGCGGGACAGGGCGCGCTCCGCGGCGGTACGGGCCGCCTCGGCCAGGGTCGCGCCGGTGGCGATGACCGTGTCCCGGTCCAGGTCCCGGTCCGGGGCCGCGCGCGGGGCGAGCGTGACGGCGCAGGCGGGCAGCGAGAGCAGCCCGGTCAGATCGTGCGCGACGGGTTCGCCCTCGGCGCGCAGGGCGCGCAGCAGCGCGTCGGGGACGGCGTGGCCCTCCCCGGCGAGGCTCAGTCTGGGCACGCGTGTTCCGGGTTCCCCGAGGCGGCGGGCCAGCAGGGCCGCGCAGTGCTGGGCGAGGCCCCTTTCGAGGGCGCTCACCCAGGTCAGGCCCGCCGCGATGCCGACCGGGGAGGCGCAGGCGGGGACGGTGACCCGGCGCAGCGCGCCCGTGGCCAGGTCGAGGCCCCACGGCGCGGGCGCGGCGCGCGCGGCGGGGGCCGTGCGTCGCGCCGCCCGGGCGGCCAGCTCGGTGAGCGCCGTCTCGATGTCCGGGGCGGCGCCGAGCGCACCGGGCAGCAGCTCCACCGCCCGCTCCAGCACCGTGCGCGCGCCGAGTGCCGGGCCGCCGGCCCGGGACAGGAAGGCGGCCCGGGCCTCGGCTTCGGTCGGAGCCGGGGTCGCGGCGGCGGTCAACTCTTCGGTGCTCATTCTCGGCGGTCCCTCTCCACGGGGTTCTTGACGGGCCCCATGGAAGCGAGGGGGGATATGCACCGGATAGACGCGCGATCTCGGCCGGCCGCTCGGCGGGGCACGGGCCGGTCCGGCGCGTTCAGTGGGCGGACAGGACCAGGCGGCGGGCGTCGTTGCGGTACCCCACGCGCGCGAAGGCGGCGGCCATCGGCGCGTTCGTGAGATCGGTGTCGGCGCGCACCTTCTCCGGATCGGCTTCGGCCACCAGGATCCGGGTGATCTCGGCCAGGATCTCCTCCGCGTACCCACGGCCCCGGTGTTCGGGGAGCACGCCGAGGTATCCGACCACGGGGAAGGCGTTGTTGCGGGAGGGGAGGCCGAAGCCGACGGGCTCGCCCCCGGGTGTCCGGGCGACCCGCCACCAGGAGCGGTCCCCGGGCATGGTGTCGCGGTAGAACGCGACGTCCCCGCGGGCCTGGGCCTCGGGGCCGACGCTCTCGGCCTCCTTCCGGGAGACCGTGTCCAGGGTGTCCGTCAGGACCCGGCGGAAGAGGTCGACGAAGACCTCGTCATCGGGTTCGGCGGCGAACAGCAGCCGGCCGGTGGGCTCCGGGAGGGCGGTACCCGGCGTCCACTCGTAGCGCAGCCGCTCCAGGACCACCGGGAGACCGGCGCGCCGGGCCGCCTCCTGCCGCCATGCCACGGCCCCGGCCGTGTCGGGCCGCTCGCGCCAGTCACCGGGCAGGGAGAGGTGGTACTCCGGCGCGGCGCTCGCGCCGGCCCCGGCGTAGGCGGCGTGCGCGGTGGCGAGCAACTCGGCTGCCAGGGCCGTACGTTCATCGGCGGACCGGACCGCGTCGGCGACGAACACACCGTCGAGGGCGCCGGGCAGGGCCTCCTGCGGGTCGCCCCACCAGACGGCGAGGGCGAGCGGCTCGCCGCCGGGGGCGTCTTCGGCGACCCAGGTCCAGTCGGGGCGGTACTCACCGGCGGCGAGCCGGGTCGCGTACATGTCGGCCGTCATCCCGCCGGCCGCGTCGGTGACGATGAGCGGGAGGACGCGGTCGAGGTCGGACGCTGCGGTGGGGCGGAAGATCACAGTGACTCCGGATCGGTGAAGGGGCGGCGCGGCCCGATCGGGGCGGGTCGATCACCCCCGAGGGTAGGCAGGTCGCGCCGAACGGGCGGCGTGGAGGCGGGTGTTGCTCAGGAGGTGGCCGGGGGGCCCGTTGCGACCGGGGGGCCGGCCGCGCGGGACGCGCTCTCCCGTTCGGGGGGTGACGGACTCCCGGTGGGGGGCGGACTCTCGGCGGGGGGCGGGCTCTCGGCGGGGGGCGGGCTCTCGGCGGGCAGTGCGGTGATGGTGTGGTGGCGCCCGGCCAGCGCGGTGACGGCCAGGATCAGGCCCGTACAGCAGAGGAGCAGGGCGCTGCCGCGGTCGCGGGTCGTGCCGAGGAGGCGACCGAGGGTGGCGCCGAGGGGCCCGCCGGGGTCCACCAGCGGGCCGAGGACCTGCGAGGCCAGCGGTCCGGCCAGCAAGTAACCGAGCAGGATGCCGCCTTGGGTGAACATGCGGCGCAGGGCGAAGACGCGGCCCTGGGCCTCGGCGGCCACCGCGGACTGCCAGAGCACCTGGGCGCAGCTGCTGACCACCGGCAGGCCGAGGAAGAAGACGAAGGCGGCCGCGGCCAGGGGTACCGGGCGCGGGAAGAATCCGGCCTGCAGGACCGCGACCCCGCTGAGGACGGTGGCCGCCGTCACCCAGGGCAGCGGACGGCGCGGGGTGCCCCGGATGGACAGGGCGACACTGCTGATCGCGAGGCCGAGGCCCCCCGCGGTACTGACCATGGCCACCGCGGCGTTCTGCTCCGCCTCGGGGGTGGCGGCCAGGACCAGAGGCAGCAGCACGGCGGTGGCGGTGGCTTCGGCCGCGTTGAGGACGGTGACCAGGCGCAGGAGGTGTTTCAGTCCGGGCTGGTTGGTCAGCAGCCGCCTGCCTTCTCGCAACTCGGCTCGCCAGCCCGGGCGTTCCCGTCTGCTGTCGGCGCGCCCCGGGTGCCCGGCCGGCTCGGGGAAGCGGGCGGGCAGCAGGGTCAGCATGCCCAGCGCGAAGGAGACGACGTCGACCACCAGGACGGCGCGCAGGCCGCCCGCGCCGAGCAGGACGGCGGCGAGCATCGGGCCGAGCAACTGGGCTCCGGCCAGGGCTGTTTGAGTCATCGCACTGGCCCGGCCGCGCTGCTCGGGCCGGACCATGCCGGTGACGGCGGCGGCGAGCGCGGGCCACTGGAAGGCGGCGCAGCAGGACTCCACGATGATGACCGCGTACACCTGCCAGACGGCCAGGTGCCCGGTCGCCTGGGCGGCGGCCAGGGCCACGGCGCCCAGCATGGCCGCCCCGTCCGCGCAGAGCAGCACGACGCGGCGCCGGTGGCGGTCCACCAGGATCCCGGCGACCGGGGCGGCCAGCATGCCGGGGGCGAAGGCGAGCAGCAGTCCGGTGGCGAACTGGGTCACGGAGCCGGTCTGTTGGTAGATCCACAGGCCGAGGGCGAAGCCGGAGATGCTGGACCCGAGCGCGGTGACCAGGCGGCCCGCCCAGACGAGCAGGAAGGTGGTCATGGCAGACCCACGGGGGGCGGGGCGAGGGACAGGGGCATGGATGAGCTCCGTTTCGGAGGCCTCGGCGGGACAGGACGTCATGGGGCTGGGCGGGGGCGGCGGGGGGGCGTCCGGCGTCGGGCGTCGGGCGTCCGGCGTCCGGCGTCGGGTGCCGGACGCCCCCGGTGAACCCGGTCAGCTCAGGTGCGCGGCGAGGACCGGGCCGATCTGCGCCAGGGCCTCCGGGGTGGTGAAGCGGCTGTGCGGGATGTCCAGCGGGTGGTTCTCCACCGGGCCGTCCAGGTGCTCGGCCCACAGCTCGGCCAGCGGGGCGCCGTCCGCGCCCCGGCCCGGCAGGGCCTCGAAGAAGAGCACGGGGCCCCGGTAGCGGCCCGGCCGCTCGCCCTGGGCCAGCGCGATGTTGTTGGCGGTCACCTTCACCAGGCGGCCCAGGGCGGCCGGGTCCAGGCCGCCCAGCACGCTGCCGCGCTCCCGCAGCAGCTCCAGCACGGCCTCGGCGGTGGGCAGTCCCTCGCCCAGGACGCCCGCACTGTCCACGCCGTCCACGCCGCCAGCGCCGCCAGAGCCGTCCGCCGGGGCGGCGGCGGCGAGCGCCTCCAGCTCGTCGAGACCGAGTCCGTCCAGCGCCAGCGAGAGGATCTCCGCCGCGCTGAGCTGTCCGGCGTGCCGGAACCGTCCCGTCGGGTGCGAGTCGAGCATCGCGAGCAGGGCCACCTCCGCGCCCGCTTCCTGCAGTTGACGGGCCAGCTCGTGGGCCACCGTGCCGCCGAAGGACCAGCCGAGCAGGTGGTACGGGCCCTCGGGCTGGACCTCGCGGATCAGCCGCAGGTAGTCGGCCGCCATCTCCGGTACGGATCCAGGCAGTTCACCCGCGCCATCGAGCCCCCGGCCCTGCAGGGCGAACAGCGGCCGGTCGCGGTCCAGGTGGCGGGCCAGGCCGGAGTAGCACCAGCCGAGGCCACCACCGGGGTGGATGGCGAACAGCGGCTCGCGGTTGCCTCCGGTGCGCAGCGGCAGCAGCTGACCGAGCCCGTCGGCGGATCCGGTGTCGCCCTCGGCGCCGATCCGCTCGGCCAGCAGGGCCACGGTCGGGGTCTCGAACAGGGCTCGCAGGCCGATCTGGACGCCCAGTTCCTCACGGACGCGGGCGGTCAGCCGGGCGGCGAGCAGGGAGTGGCCGCCGAGGTCGAAGAAG
Organism: Streptomyces sp. NPDC002138; assembly: GCF_040296485.1. Taxonomy (NCBI): domain Bacteria; kingdom Bacillati; phylum Actinomycetota; class Actinomycetes; order Kitasatosporales; family Streptomycetaceae; genus Streptomyces; species Streptomyces sp. NPDC002138. Next base: position 17,058 of record NZ_JBEOXE010000107.1, read on the forward strand.
TTGTCGTCGATGCCGACGTGGTCGACGGCGAGGGTGGTGGCGAAGAGGCCGCAGAGGACTTCCTCCCGGGGGGTGCGGGGGGCCCGGGTGGGGGCGTTGACCGTGCCGGGGACGGGCAGGGCACGGCGGTCCAGCTTGCCGTTGGGCGTCAGCGGCAG
>NZ_JBEOXE010000108.1:0-16191 GCF_040296485.1 Streptomyces sp. NPDC002138
GTCGGCGTGAACGGCGTGATGGTGCCCGTGTCGGCCTGAGCGGTCTGTGGCCGGGCCGCCCGGGCGTCAGGACGCCGCCGCGACGCGCCCCGGATCGGACACGCCCACGCCGATGCGGTCGAGGGCGTCGTCGGCCCCGTACGGCTGGAGGTAGGGCATCCAGCACGGGTCCCGGTGGCCCGTCCCGATGATCCGCCAGGCCAGACCCGACGGCGGTGCGGGCTGGTGGCGCAGCCGCCAGCCCAGCTCCAGCAGGTGCCGGTCGGCCTTGACGTGGTTGCAGCGGCGGCACGCGGCGACGACGTTGTCCCAGGCGTGCTGCCCGCCCCGGCTGCGCGGGATGACGTGGTCGACGCTGGTGGCGACGGCCCCGCAGTACATGCAGCGGCCGCCGTCGCGGGCGAACAGCGCGCGCCGGGTGAGTGGAACGGGCCCCCGGTAGGGGACCCGCACAAATCGCTTGAGCCTGACCACGCTGGGCGCGGGGACGACTCTCGTCGAGCTGTGCAGAAAGGCGCCGGATTCCTCGAGGGAGACCGCTTTGTTCTCCAGGACGAGGACGAGCGCGCGGCGGAGCGGTACGACGCCGAGGGGCTCGTACGACGCGTTGAGGACCAGGACGTGCGGCACGGACTGCCTCCTTGTACGTCGGCGGCGCGTGGCTCGCGCCGGGACGATCTGCCTTCCAGTCTCTCCTTACCGCTGGTCGAAGCGCCACCACGCGCCTGTAACGGGTCGGAGGTGTTTTCCACCACATGCACGGCATCCCCGGGTGAGCCCGGTCTCTCCCTCGAACACGGCACGAGGGTCGTGCGATTGCCCCGTTAGTGTGGTTGGTCTGCCCGCGCATCCACCCCGGGACTTCGTCCGGGGTTGCCCCCGGCGGGCAGACCGCTATGCCTGGAGGTTCCTGCCGTGCCCTCGCCCGCCGCCCTGTACCCGCTGGCCGACGACGTCCCGGTCGTACCCCGCACCACCGACGAAGCCACACAGAGCGTCAACAACGCCGCCGGTTTCATCCAGGAGAACTGGGCCGACTGGCTGTTCCTCGGCCTGAAGATCCTGCTGATCATCGTGATCGCGGCGGCCCTGCGCTCGGTGGTCCGCAAGTCGCTCACCAAGCTCATAGGCCGGATGAACCGCGGCGCCGAGGCCGTCGAGGGCACGGCCCTGGGCGGGCTGCTGGTCAACGCCGAGCGGCGGCGCCAGCGCTCCGAGGCGATCGGGTCCGTGCTGCGCTCGGTGGCGTCCTTCCTGATCCTGGGCACGGCCGGGCTGATGGTGCTCGGCGCCCTCGACATCAATCTCGGCCCGCTGCTGGCGAGTGCCGGTGTGGCCGGCGTGGCCATCGGTTTCGGTGCGCGGAACCTGGTCACCGACTTCCTGTCCGGCGTGTTCATGATCCTCGAGGACCAGTACGGCGTCGGGGACAAGATCGACGCCGGGGTGGCCTCCGGCGAGGTCATCGAGGTCGGCCTGCGCGTGACCAAGCTGCGCGGGGAGAACGGCGAGATCTGGTACGTCCGCAACGGCGAGATCAAGCGGATCGGCAACCTCAGCCAGGGCTGGTCGACCGCGACCGTGGACGTCCAGGTCAAGCCGTCCGAGAGCATGTCCCGCATCCGCGAGGTGATCGAGGAGGTCTCGCAGGACATGGCGAAGGACACCCCGTGGAACGAGCGGCTCTGGGGGCCGGTCGAGGTGCTGGGGCTGGACGAGGTGCTGCTCGCGTCGATGACCCTGAAGGTGTCCGCGAAGACGATGCCCGGCCAGCAGTTCGCCGTGGAGCGCGAGCTGCGCTGGCGGATCAAGGACGCCTTCGACGAGGCGGACATCCGGATCATCGGCGGGATGCCCGCCCCGGCGGACGAGGAGGAGGCGGTGGACCCGTCCGCCGCCGTCGCCGCGCCGTCCGCGCTGGCGAACCCGGCCTCGCCGCAGTCGATGGCCACCACCCCGATCCCGTCGGCCGCCGGCGGCGGGATGCCCCGCATCACCAAGTAGGAACGGGCGGCCGAAGACCGCTTCTCCCCCCTTCTTCGTCCGGACGACCCAGCTGCCCCGCGGACCGTGTCCGCGGGGCAGCTCCTTTTGGTGCACCATGGGGCGCCCGAGGGCCCCGACGACGCCCCGACGACCCCGGTGACCCCGATGACGCACCGCCATTGACAGGGCTCCCAGCTGATAGGAAACTTACCTAACAGTTCACCTGCGGTTGGGAGAGATCACCCCATGGCCGGCACCACCCCTGGAACCCCCAGCCTGTTGCGCGCGATGAACGACCGCGCCGCGCTGGACCTGCTGCTGGCCCACGGCCCCCTGTCCCGGACCCGGATCGGCCGGCTCACCGGGCTGTCGAAGCCCACCGCGTCCCAGCTGCTCGCCCGGCTGGAGGCCCGCGGCCTCGTCGTCGCCACCGGCACCGCCACCGGGCGCCCCGGCCCCAACGCCCAGCTGTACGCCATCAACGCGCGGGCGGCCCATGTCGCCGGGCTCGACGTCACCCCGGGCCGCATCATCGCCTCCGTCGCCGACCTCACGGGCACGGTGGCCGGCAGCTGCGAGCTGCCCAACCCGGGCCCCGGCACCCCCGTCGTGGACCAGGTCACCCAGGCCCTCGGCGAGGCCGTCAAGGCGGCCGGGCTCCAGCGCTCCGACGTCCACCGCCTGGTGATCGCCACCCCGGGCTCCTTCGACCCGCGCACCGGGGTCCTGCGCTACGCCGACCACCTGCCCGGCTGGCACTCCCCCACCCTCCTGGAGGAGCTGGCGGCGGCGCTGCCGATGCCGGTCGAGTACGAGAACGACGTGAACCTCGCCGCGATCGCCGAGCAGCGCCTGGGCGCGGCCCGCGGCCACGAGGACTTCGTCCTGCTGTGGAACGAGGAGGGCCTGGGCGCCGCCCTCGTCATCGGCGGACGCCTGCACCGGGGCTGGACCGGCGGCGCGGGCGAGGTCGGCTACCTGCCGGTGCCCGGGCGTCCGCTGCTGCGCCACGTGACCCGGGAGAACTCGGGCGGCTACCAGGAGCTGGCGGGCGTGGAAGTGCTGCCCGCCCTGGCCGCCGGGCTGGGCCTGGAGATGCCGCGGACGCAGCCGCCCGCGCCGGGCACGCCGGGCCACGCGGCCGAGGTGGCGAGTGCGGTGGAGCTGCTGGAGCGGGCCGCCGCCGAGCCCGTGGGACCGTACCTGCGGCTGCTGGAGTCGTACGCCACCGCGCTCGCCACCGGTCTCGCCTCGCTGGTCGCCGTGCTGGACCCGGAGATCGTGGTGCTCTCCGGGTCCGTGACCGCCGCGGGCGGGGACCTGCTGCGCGAGCTGATCGAAGCCGAGCTCGCCGACTTCGCCCCCTCGCGGCCGCGGCTGGTGACCGGCGAGGTGCGCGAACGCCCCGTGCTGCGCGGCGCGCTGGAGAGCGCGCTCGCCGCCACCCGCGACGAAGTGTTCGACACCTCCCGCTGACCGACCGCGCGTCACACCCGGACCACCGGCCCCTCCCGCCCCACCCCGCACCTCCCCGCTCCGCCCGCCCCACCCCCGCTCCGCCCGCTCCTCCACGCTTCTCCCGCTGGACCCCGACCGGAAGTTCCCCGCGCAGAGAGAGACACCGCCATGCCCGGACGCACCCGCCGCCTCACCACCCTCGCGGCCGCCCTCACCGCGATATCCGCCCTCGCCACCGGGTGTACCGGGCAGAGCGGCGCCGCCTCCTCCGACGACCCGGACAAGGAGGTCACCCTCAACTTCTGGCACGGCTGGGTGGAGCCCCGCGAGGTCAAGGCCATCGAAGCCAACATCGAGCGGTTCGAGAAGGCGCACCCCAGGATCAAGGTCAAGGTCACCGGCAACATGACCGACGAGAAGATCAACCAGGCGCTGCGGGCGGGCGGCAGCAAGGCCCCGGACGTCGTGTCGTCCTTCAGCACCGACAGCGTCGGCAAGTTCTGCACCTCGCAGGCCTTCGCGGACCTGAACCCCTTCCTCGCGAAGTCGGGCCTCGACAAGACGAAGATCTTCCCCAAGACCCTGCTGGAGTACACCCAGTTCAAGGGCAACCAGTGCACGCTGCCGCTGCTCAACGACGCCTACGGCCTCGTGTACAACAAGACCGCCTTCACCGCCGCCGGGATCACCGAACCCCCCAAGACCTGGAGCCAGTTCGTCGCGGACGCGCAGACGCTCACCAAGCAGAGCGGCGACACCTACGAACAGCTCGGCCTGATGCCCACCTTCCACGGGTACGAGACCACCCCGATGCGGCTGGCCGCGCAGTGGAGCCCGACGTACTTCGGCGCCGACGGGAAGTCGAACCTGGCCAAGGACCCCGCCTTCACGAAGATGCTGAACGCGCAGAAGGACCTGGTCGCCAAGCTGGGCGGCTACGACAAGCTGGAGAAGTTCCGCACGACCTTCGGTGACGAGTGGAGTCCCGAACACCCCTTCCACAAGGGACTGGTCGCCATGCAGATCGACGGCGAGTGGCGGGCCGCCATGGCGAAGGCGGCCGGGGCGAAGTTCGAGATCGCCACCGCGCCGATGCCCGTCCCGGACGACCAGCTGGACGACTACGGCAAGGGCTACCTGTCCGGCACCGTCATGGGCATCGCCGCCAAGAGCCCCAAGCAGAACGCCGCCTGGGAGCTGGTGAAGTACATGACCACCGACACCGACGCGGTGGTGGCCTTCTCCAACGACATCCACAACATCCCCTCCACGCTCGCCGCCCTGGACTCGCCCAAGCTCCAGGTCACGCCGGAGTTCAAGACCTTCATCGACATCGCCAAGCACGCGAAGTCGAACACCACCCCGGCCCAGGCCGACGGCGGCACCTACCAGCTGACCTTCGCGGACTTCGCGTACGGGGTCGAGAAGGGCGCCGTGCCCGACCTCCGGGCCGGGCTCGCCAAGACCGACCAGCAGATCGACACGGACATCGCGAAGGCCGAGTAGCCCATGACGACCTTCACCCTGCGCGCGAAGCGGCGCCGCTCCGCGCTGCGGACCGCGGCCTTCATGTCCCCGTGGCTGATCGGGTTCGCGGTCTTCTTCGCCTACCCGCTGCTGTCCACCGTGTACTTCTCCTTCATGCAGTACGACGGCTTCCGCCCGGCGGTCTTCAACGGCCTGGCCAACTGGTCGTACGTGTTCACCAAGTCCCCGATGTTCTGGCCGGCGATGCGCAACACGCTGTGGCTGGTCGTGATCATGGTGACCTGCCGGGTGCTCTTCGGCCTCGGCGTCGGCCTGCTCATCACGAAGATCAAGACGGGGGCCGGGGTCTTCCGCACCCTCTTCTACCTGCCCTACCTGGCCCCGCCGGTCGCCGCGACCCTCGGCTTCGTCTTCCTGCTCAACCCCGGTACCGGGCCGGTCAACACCGGGCTGGAAGCGATCGGGCTGCCCGCGCCGGGCTGGTTCACCGACGCCGACTGGTCCAAGCCCGCGCTGACCGCGCTGGCGCTGTGGGGGGTGGGCGACCTGATGGTGATCTTCATGGCCGCGCTGCTCGACGTACCGAAGGAGCAGTACGAGGCCGCGGAGCTGGACGGGGCCGGGTCCTGGGCGCGGTTCCGGCACATCACCCTGCCGAACATCTCCCCGATCATCCTGTTCGCGGTGGTCACCGGGGTCATCCAGGCCATGCAGTACTACACGCAGCCGCTGATCGCGGGGAAGGTGGCGGCCGGGGTGATCGGCGGTTCGGGCCAGCAGTTCGAGCCCGGCTACCCGGACAAGTCCACGCTGACCCTGCCCCAGCTCGTCTACAACCTCGGATTCCAGCGCTTCGACTACGGCACCGCCTGTGTGATCGCGCTCGTCCTCTTCGCCCTGTCCATGGCCTTCACCGCGCTCCTGATGCGGCGCCGCGGCGGACTGATCGGAAGCGGTGACTGAGATGGCCGTGACCACCGGAACGACCCCGTCGTCCCCTCGGACGGCGCCGGCCCCGGCCGCGCGCGCCTCCGGGCGGGACGCGGCCCGCCACCGCCGCAAGGAGGTGCTGCACTGGGTCGCGGTGCACTCCCTCGGGGTGGCCGCCGCGCTGTTCTTCGTCCTCCCCTTCGTCTTCCTCTTCCTCACCTCGGTGATGAGCAACCAGCAGGCCCTCACCCGGGATCTGTGGCCGCACACCTGGGAGTGGGGCAACTACGCGAAGGTGTGGCACACCCCCGGATTCCTCCTGTGGTGGCGCAACACCCTGCTGTACGCGGGGCTCGGCACGCTGCTCACCGTGGTGTCCTCGGTGCCCGTCGCCTACGCGCTGGCCAAGTTCCGCTTCCGCGGCCGACGGCTCTCCCTGCTGCTGGTGATCTCGATGATGATGCTGCCGCCGCAGGTGGTGGTCATCCCCATGTACCTCTTCTGGGCCAAGCAGCTCGACCTGTCCGGCACGCTGTGGCCGCTGATCATCCCGATGGCCTTCGGGGACGCCTTCTCCATCTTCCTGCTCCGCCAGTTCCTGCTGACCATCCCCGACGAGTACCTCGACGCGGCGCGGGTCGACGGCTGCGGGGAGGTCCGTACGCTGCTGCGGGTCGTGCTGCCCATGGCCAAGCCCGGGATCGCCGCGGTCGCGCTGTTCCAGTTCTTCTGCGCCTGGAACGACTACTTCGGCCCGCAGATCTACGCCTCCGACAACCCGGCCGCCTGGACCCTCAGCTACGGGCTGGAGTCCTTCAAGGGCGCGCACCACACCAACTGGAACCTGACCATGGCCGCGACCGTACTGGTCATGGCCCCCGTGATCGTCCTCTTCTTCTTCGCCCAGAAGGCGTTCGTCGAGGGCGTCACGCTGACCGGAGTGAAAGGTTAGAAACGATGAAACTCGCAGTGGTGGGCGGCGGTTCCACGTACACCCCCGAACTGATCGACGGCTTCGCGCGGCTGCGCGACACCCTGCCGATCGGCGAGCTGGTGCTGATCGACCCCGCCGCCGACCGGCTGGAGCTGGTCGGCGGGCTCGCCCGGCGGATCTTCGCCCGGCAGGGCCACCCCGGCCTGATCACCACCACCTCCGACCTGGACGCGGGCGTGGCGGACGCCGACGCCGTCCTGCTCCAGCTGCGCGTGGGCGGCCAGGCGGCCCGGCAGCGGGACGAGACCTGGCCGCTGGAGTGCGGCTGCGTGGGCCAGGAGACCACGGGCGCGGGCGGGCTCGCCAAGGCGCTGCGCACCGTTCCGGTCGTCCTCGACATCGCCGAGCGGATCCGGCGCGCCAACCCGGACGCCTGGATCATCGACTTCACCAACCCGGTCGGCATCGTCACCCGCGCCCTGCTCCAGGCGGGGCACAAGGCGGTCGGCCTGTGCAACGTGGCGATCCACCTCCAGCGGACGTTCGCCGCGCTGCTCGGCATGGCCCCGGGTGAGCTGCACCTGGACCACGTCGGTCTGAACCACCTCACCTGGGAGCTGGGGGTGCGCCGCGGCGGCCCCGGCGGGGAGGACCTGATGCCCCGGCTGCTCGCGGAGCACGGCGCGGGGATCGCCGCCGACCTGCGGCTGCCGCCTCCGGTCCTGGACCGGCTCGGCGTCGTACCGTCGTACTACCTGAAGTACTACTACGCGCACGACGAGGTCGTGCGCGAGATGCGGGAGAAGCCCTCGCGGGCCGCCGAGGTCGCCACGATGGAGCGGGAGCTGCTGGCGCTGTACGCCGACCCCGCGCTCGATGAGAAGCCGGAGCTGCTGGCCAAGCGGGGCGGGGCCTTCTACTCCGAGGCCGCGGTGGACCTGGCGGCGGCGCTGCTGGGCGACGGCGGCAGCCCGGTGCAGGTCGTCAACACCCTGAACAACGGCACCCTGCCGTTCCTGGCGGACGACGCGGTGATCGAGGTCCAGGCCCGGGTGGACCGCTCGGGCCCGGTGCCGCTGGCCGTGCCCCGGCTGGACCCGCTGTACGCGGGGCTGATCGCGCACGTCTCGGCGTACGAGGACCTCGCGCTGGACGCCGCCCTGCGCGGCGGCCGCGAGCGCGTGGCCAAGGCGCTGCTCGCGCACCCGCTGGTCGGGCAGTTCGACCTGGCCGAGGGGCTGACCGACCGGCTCCTCGCGCACAACAAGGAGCACCTGGCATGGGCGTGAGTGACGCGGTGCTGCTGGCCGTCGACGCGGGCAACAGCAAGACCGACCTCGCCTTCGTCGCGGCGGACGGGTCGGTGCTCGTCACCTCGCGCGGGCCGGGCTTCCGGCCCCAGGCGGTCGGCGTCGAAGCGGCTTTCGACGCGATCGCCCCGGCCCTCGCCGAGGCGGTGGCCAAGGGCCGGGCGCTGGGCCTGCCGGTGGACTCGGTGGCCCACGTGTCGGCCTGTCTGGCGGGCGCCGACCTGCCGGTCGAGGAGAAGGAGCTGACCGAGGCCCTGCGGGCGCGGGGCTGGGGGCGGAGCGTCGAGGTCCGCAACGACACCTTCGCGATCCTGCGGGCCGGGCTGGCGGGCAGCGAACCGCCCCTGGGGGTCGCGGTGGTGTGCGGCGCCGGGATCAACTGCGTGGGCATGCTGCCCGACGGGCGCACCGCCCGCTTCCCCGCGCTGGGCCAGCTCTCCGGCGACTGGGGCGGCGGGGGCGGGCTCGCCGCCGAGGCCGTGTGGTGGGCGGCGCGGGCCGAGGACGGGCGCGGCGGCCCGACCGGGCTGGCCGCCGCCCTGCCGGAGCACTTCGGGCTGCGTTCGATGACCGAGCTGATCGAGGCGGTGCACCTGGGTGCGATCGCACCCGAGCGCACGCACGAACTGGTGCCGGTGCTCTTCGCGGTGGCCGCGGCGGGCGACCCGGTGGCCCGCGCGCTCGTGGAACGGCAGGCGGACGAGGTGGTGGCGCTGGCCGCGGTGGCCCTGGGGCGGCTCGACCTGCTGTCCCGGGAGGCGCCCGTACTGCTGGGCGGCAGCGTCCTGGCGGCGGGTCACGCCCGGCTCAACGACCGGATCGCGCAGGGCCTCGCCGAACGCGCCCCGCTGGCCCGGGTGTCGGTGGTGACCGCGCCGCCGGTGCTGGGCGCGGGGCTGCTGGGGCTGGACGCGCTCGGTGCGCCGGCCGCCGCCTATGGAAAACTCCGTGCCCATTTCGGGTGAACCCGCCCCGGACCGGGTCACGTCTGGAACTGTGGCGGCCGTAGATACGTCGAGACGGGTGGAGGGGTGACGGGGGGCACACCGCTCAAGATCCAGCACCGGTGCTGTGCTGGACCGTCACTACGGCCATACTGCTCCCGAGCAGTCCACGACCGAGGGGGAGGTCACGGTGGCCATCACATCGCGCGCACCCGCGTCCGCGCCCGCAGCCACGCCCGGCCCGGTGGGGCCCGGCGGCGGTCCCGCGCTGCCGGGGCGGCGCAGTGCGTGGGCGGAGGGCGTGGAGCGGCTGCGGGACGCGGCGACCACCGAGCCCGGGCGGCTGCGGATCATCGGGGCGGCCCTGGCCGCGCTGGTGCTCCTCTTCGGGGTGGTGACCGTCTGGGAGATCTCCGACCGGTCCGGCGCCGCCGATGACGTGGTCGGCCGCAGCCAGCCGCTCAGCGCGGACGCCGCGAGCATCTACCGCTCGCTGGCGGACGCGGACACGGCCAGTTCCAGCGGGTTCCTGGCCGGCGGCCAGGAACCGCGCGAGGTCCGCGAGCGCTACGAGAAGGACATCGCCAACGCCTCCCGGCTGCTGGTCAACGCGGCGGCGAACACCGGCGGCGACGAGGAGTCCCGCAAGGAGATCGCGCTGCTCGGCGAGCAGCTGCCGCGCTACACCGGCCTGATAGAGCAGGCCCGGGCCACCAACCGGCAGGGGCTGCCGCTCGGCGGCGCCTATCTCCGGTACGCCAACGAGCAGATGAGCACCCAGCTGCTGCCCGCCGCCCAGCGGCTCTACCGGTCGGAGACGGGCCGGCTCTACCAGGACTACGACGACGCCCGGGCGCTGCCGGTGGGCTCGTTCGGTACGGGCGTGCTCGCCATCGGGGCCCTGGTCTGGGCCCAGCGGCGCAACTACCGGCGTACGCACCGCGTCTTCAACCACGGGCTGCTGGCCGCGACGGCCGCCTCCACGGTGGTGCTGCTGTGGCTGGCCGTGGGGCACACCGTGGCGCGCGCGGAGCTGAGCGAGGCCCGCACGGGCGGGCAGGAGTCGCTGAAGGTCCTCAACGACGCCCGGATCGCCTCGCTGCAGGCCCGGGCCAATGAGAACCTGACGCTGATCGCGCGGGGCGCCGTCCTCGCCGACGACAAGAAGTCCGACAAATACGACGTGGACTTCGCCAAGAACATGAAGGACCTCGACGCGGGCCTGGCGAAGGCCGCGCTGCTCGCCGACGACGCGAGCGGGCGGACCCCCGTCGCGCACGCCGCGGACGGCGTGAAGCAGTGGAAGGAACGCCACGCGGCCGCCCGGGAGACCGACAACAAGGGCGACTACGACCTCGCGCTGCCCCAGGTCATCGGCGGCAAGGACAGCAGCGGGGCGTCCTTCGACACGGTGGACGCCTCCCTGGAGCAGGCGGTCGCGCACGAACAGCGGGAGTTCACGCAGGCGGCCCGGTCCGGGCTCGGCGCGCTGGGCGGTGTGGTCACGGGCGGGGCGGCCCTGGCGGTCCTCGGGGCGGCGGCGGCGCTGCTCGGTATCGGGCGCAGGCTTTCGGAGTACAGGTGATGCGGATGCGAGGGCCCCGGGTGGAGCGCAACGACGGCGAAGGGCCGCTCCCGCGGCGGCTGCGCGGCTGGGGCGGGGTGAGCGCGATGGCCGCCGCCTGCGCGGTCACGGCCGCGGCCGTCCTGCTGCCGCTCGTCCAGGCCGCCCCGGAGCAGGGGCGCGCCGGGACGGTCCACGAGGGCGCGGCCGCGCCCGCGGTGGCTCCGGCCACCCCGGCGGACGAGACCTGCCAGGACCCGGACGCCAGCCTGCGCCCGACCGGGGTGGACGGCGCGGCCATCGCCCGGATCAAGGCGGCGGGCAAGCTCGTCGCGGGCGTCGACCAGAACAGCTTCCGCTGGGGGTACCGCAATCCGGTCGACGGCAAGCTCGACGGCTTCGACATCGCCCTGGTCAAGGCCATAGCGAAGGACATACTGGGCGACGAGAACGCGGTGATATACCGGGCCGTCCCGACCAGTCAGCGTATACCCGCACTGGCGGAGGGCCGGGTCGACATCGTCGTGCGGACCATGACGATCAACTGCGCCCGGCTCAAGGACGTCGCCTTCTCGACGGCGTACTTCGAGGCGGGCCAGCAGGTGCTGGCCCCCAAGGGCTCGCCCATCACCGGCTACGACGGCTCCCTCAAGGGCCGCAGGATCTGCACGGCGGCCGGTTCCATCGCCGAGAGCAAGCTCAAGGAGAACGCCTTCGGCTCGGTGTCCGTCACCGTGCCCAACCAGCTGGACTGCCTGGTGCGGCTCCAGTTGGGCGAGGTCGACGGCATCGTCACGGACAACGCGCTCGCCGCCGGGCAGGCCGCGCAGGACCCGACGGTGCGCCTCGTCGGATCGCCGTTCACCAAGGAGTTCTACGGCGTCGCGGTGAACAAGGACGCTCCCGACCTGGTGCGCCGGATCAACAAGGTGCTGGAGGGCTACCGGGCGGGCGGCGACTCCAGCCAGTGGGTCAAGGCCTACCGCACCCATCTGGAATCCGTGCTGCCCGGCATCGCCGGACCCCCCACGCCCAAGTACCGGGACGGCTGAGCGCCGTGGCGGCAACAGAGGGAGCGGGACCGGTGGTGATGGACCGGGACGACGTCGACCGCGCGCTGGCCCGGCTCGACGCGGAGCACGAGGCCGTCGAGACCTCGCTGCTCGCACTCCAGGACCACGCCGGGCGCCGGCTGCTGGAGGGCGCCGCACTGACCGGGGTCACCCGCGAGCGGTGGGCCGCCGCCGACGCGGCCATCACCCGGCTGTGGACGTACTTCGACGCCTACAGCGGGGCGCTCGCCGCCGCCCGGGAGCTGCGCGAGCGGCGCCGCTGGCCCAGCCGGGAGGATCTGGCCGAGCTGACCGAGCGGCTGCGCGGCGCCGGGGTGATGATCGCGGGCGGCGCGGTGGAGGGCGCCCAGCTGGCCGAGCGGTTCTCGCTGGCCGAGCTGGTCGCGCGGATGAACGAGCTGTATGCCGCCTCGCTGGACATGGTGGTCGCCGCCGACACGGTGTGGTCGGCGCTGCCCGCCCGGATAGACCTGCTCGCCGCCGAGCTGCACCGCACCCGGGCGCTGGCGCACTCCGTCGGCGTCCGCCCCGGCGAGCACCCCTCGGGCGACGACCTGGAGGCGATCACCGCCGAGCTGGCGGACCTGCGCGCCCGGGTCATCGAGGACCCGCTGGCCTTCTGGACGCCCGCGCCGGGCAGTTCGGCGCCGGGCGGCGGGCGGCCGGACACCGTGCGCTACGACCGGGCGGCGCGCGCGCTGGAGGACGTACGCCGCGAGGTGGAGGCGGTCCTGGCCGTGCGCCAGGACGCCGAGCAGCGGCTGATCAGTCTGCGCGACGTGCTGTCGCGGGCCGACCGGACCCTGTCGGAGGCGCGGACCGCGCGCGGCGAGGTGCTGGCGAAGATCGCGGCCTCCGAGGTGCCCGCGGTGAGCGGGCCGCCGACCGTGCTCCAGGAGCAGCTGGCGGCGGCCGCCGAATACCGGCGCCACTCCCAGTGGCACCGGCTGTCCCCGCTGCTGGAGTCCCTGGAGGAGCGGGCCGAGGACGAACTGCGCCGGGCCCGCGAATCGTTGACGGCGGTGACCGCGCCGCTGGCGGTGCGGGCCGAACTCCGTGGCCGGCTGGACGCCTACCGGGCGAAGATGACCCGGCACGGAACGGCCGGGGACCCTTTGCTCGTTGAGCGGTACGACACGGCCCGGCGGATGCTGTGGAGCGCGCCCTGCGACCTGCGGGCCGCCGAACAGGCCGTCCTGCGCTACCAGCAGGCGGCCGCCGAATCACTGGCGCCGCAGCAGGACCGGCCTGTCGGGCCGGGGAAGGAGGACGCATGAGCCTGATCGGGACTCCGTGCGGCCGGCCCGGCTGCCCGGGCGCGTACGAGGACATGGGCGGCGGGGAGCTGTACTGCGACACCTGCGGACTGGCGCCGCTGGCGAGCGCGGGCGCGGCCCCGGCGGGCGCGGCCCCGGCGGCCGCGGCCCCCGCGGGCGCGGCACCTTCGGCCGGGGCCTCCTCGCCGGGCGCCGCCGAGCTGGTGTCGCCGCCGACCGGGATGACCAGCGCGGCGCGGGGCGCCGGAGCGCGCGGTTCCCAGGGCTCGCAGCCCTCGGCGCGCGGCTCGGGCTCGGCCCGCTCCGCGCGGTCCTCGCGCTCGTCGTCCTCCCGGCGTTCGGTCTCGGGGCGGCTCTCGCGCGCCCTGTCGGGGAGCGCCGCGTCCGGCCGTTCGGTGTCGGTGCGCAGCTCGGGCTCGGCGAGCGGGCCCTCGGGGCGCAGCCGGCTCGGGGCCGGGCTGGTGTCCGTGCCGGAGGTGCCGCGCCCGGATCCCTCGGCGTCGGTGCTGGAGAACCCCGAGGTGCCGGAGCGCAAGCGGTTCTGCTCGAAGTCGGACTGCGGGGCGCCCGTCGGGCGGTCGCGGGGGGACCGGCCGGGCCGCACCGAGGGCTTCTGCACCAAGTGCGGGCACCCCTACTCCTTCGTGCCCAAGCTGGCCTCGGGCGACGTGGTGCACGGGCAGTACGAGGTGGCGGGGTGCCTCGCGCACGGCGGTCTCGGCTGGGTGTACCTCGCGGTGGACCGGGCGGTCTCGGACCGCTGGGTGGTCCTCAAGGGCCTGCTGGACACCGGTGACCAGGACGCGATGGCCGCGGCCATCTCGGAGCGGCGCTTCCTGGCGGAGATCGAGCACTCCAACATCGTGCGGATCTACAACTTCGTGGAGCACCTGGACCAGCGGACCGGCTCGCTGGACGGGTACATCGTGATGGAGTACGTCGGCGGCAAATCGCTCAAGGAGATCGCCAACGAGCGGCGCCAGGCGGACGGGCGGCGCGATCCGCTGCCCGTGGAGCAGGCCTGCGCGTACGGCATCGAGGCGCTGGAGGCGCTCGGGCACCTGCACAGCCGCAACCTGCTGTACTGCGACTTCAAGGTCGACAACGCCATCCAGCAGGCCGACCAGCTCAAGCTCATCGACATGGGCGCGGTCCGGCGGATGGACGACGAGGAATCCGCGATCTACGGCACGGTCGGCTACCAGGCCCCCGAAGTCGCCGAGCTGGGGCCCTCGGTGGCCTCCGACCTCTACACCGTCGCGCGCACGCTGGCGGTGCTGACCTTCGACTTCCAGGGCTACACGAACGTGTTCGTGGACAGCCTCCCGGACCCCGATCACATCGAGGTCTTCCGGCGCTACGAGTCCTTCTACCGGCTGCTGGTGCGGGCCACCGATCCGGACCCGGGGCGCCGGTTCGCCTCGGCGCAGGAGATGGCCGACCAGCTGACGGGCGTGCTGCGGGAGGTGGTCGCGCTGCAGACGGGGCGGCCGCGGCCGCAGCTGTCCACGCTGTTCGGCCCGGAGCTGCGGGTCACCGACACCCTGCTGTTCGCCGAGGACGCGGGGGCCGAGGTGTCCCGACTGGGCGCCCGGGACGTGTCGCCCCGGCGCCGCGGGCCGCTGGGGCGCCGTCGTGCGGTGCCCGCCGGGACCACCCCTTCGGGTGGCGCTCACGGCGCGCTCTCCCCGGTGACGGCGGAGCCCCCGGCCGCCGCGGTGTCCTTCACGGGCGCGGCCCCGGTGCCCGCGCTGGCGACGACGGCCACGCATGTGACGGCCGGCCCGGGCGCCCTCGCGGTCGCCGCGAGACCGGCCCCGGCCGCGGCGTCCGTACCGGCGCCCCGGGTGGCGCCGGGCGTGACCCCGCCGCCCGTACGGGCATACCCCGCCGGGGTCGCCGGAGCGGCCGCGCTCGCCGGGCTGGACGCGCGGGGGACGGCGCTGGCCCTGCCGGTTCCGCTGGTGGACCCGGCCGACCCCAACGCCGGTTTCCTGGCCGCGCTGCTGGCCTCCGCGCCCGCCGACCTGCTGGGCGCGCTGGGGGCGGCGCCCGCCGACTCCGCCGAGCTGCGGCTGCGCGCGCTGCGGGCCCGCCTGGAGCTGGGTGAACTGGCGGTGGCGGGCGAGACCCTGACGGACCTGGAGTTCCGCCACCCCGACGACTGGCGCGTGGTGTGGGCGCGCGGGATCGCCTCCCTGGCCACCGGGGACGACGAGGTCGCCGCGCTGTCCTTCGACGCGATCTACGACGCCTTCCCGGGCGAGCCCGCGCCGAAGCTGGCGCTCGGGCTGTGCGCGGAGATCCTGGGCCAGTTGGACAACGCCGCGGAGTACTACGGCCTGGTGTGGCTCACCGACCCGGGCTTCGTCAGCGCGGCCTTCGGGCTGGCCCGGGTACAGCTGGCCGCCGGGGACCGGGCGGCGGCGGTGCGGACGCTGGAATCCGTACCGGAGGCGTCCATCCACTACACGGCCGCCCGGGTGGCGGCCGTACGGGCACGCTTGCGCGACCGCTCCCCCGAGGACCCGCTCCTGGACGACCTGCGGGCGGCCGCGGGGCAGGTGGAGGCGCTGCGGCGGTTCGGTCTGGACGCGGTGCGGTACGAGGTGCTGACGGCCGAGGTTCTGGGCTCGGCGCTCGACTGGGTACTGTCGGGTAGCCGGGGTGCGGACCCCGGCCGGACCTCGCTGCTCGGCAGCCAACTGGACGAGCGGGGGCTGCGCTTCGGCCTGGAACGCTCGTACCGCGTCCTGGCCCGTCTGGCGCAGCGGGGCGAGGAGAGGATCGAACTGGTGGAACGGGCAAACCGTTTCCGTCCACGGACGTGGGTGTGAGTGATGTCGATGCATCGGCCGTCGGGCTGCCCCAGCTGTGCGGAACCCCTGGAAGAGGGTGACCGTTTCTGCGGAGTCTGCGGATACGCCCTCTCCGCGGATCCCCCGCCCCCGGACGACCACCCGACGGTCGCCCTGACCCCGGGCGCGACGGCGGCCCCGGCCGCCCCGCCCGCGGCCGCGCCCCCGGCCGCCTCCCCGGCCGCTCCCCCGGTGGCCTTCCCGCCCGCCGTCGGCGCGCCGGAGCCCTCGGGGCCCGGCGGCTGGTCCGACGCGTCCCACACGGCGGGCCCCGCGGCCGAGGCGGGTCCTCGCGGTCCGGGAACCGGTATCCGGGGACGAAGACGATGACGGCCCACGCGAGTGCGTCCAGGCCGTGGGCGACCGCGT
>NZ_JBEOXE010000109.1:0-15732 GCF_040296485.1 Streptomyces sp. NPDC002138
AGCCCACGACCGGGCAGCAGCAAGTTCCCCACCCATGAACTGAACAACGACCGACCTGCCCAACCGTCACGGCAAACACCGTTGCAGTACTAGGCCGTCTCTTCCGGATCTTGCCCGGCGACGCGGGCCAGGCAAGATCCGGAAGAGACGGCCCAGTGCCGTGGCCGGAAAGGTCAGATCGTGACGGGACCGCGGGCGGTGGCGAATTCGACCGAGACCAGGCCCGGTTCCTCGTCCTCGACCCAGGTGACGTCGATCTGGTCGAGGGGGTGGTCGGCCGGTTCGCCGAGGAATTCGGCGATGGAGGCGGCGTCGCCGGCGATGGAGACCCCGTGGATGGTGGTGGGGGTGCGCGGGTCGGCGCTCGGGCGCTCCTCGCTGGGGACCAGCCACTGAAGGAAGTACGGCAGTTGCGGTTCCTCCAGCAGCTCCAGCAGGCCGATCTGCTTCCACCTCAGGTCGAACCCGTCGGGGCGGACCCGGTGGCCCTCGGCCGAGGCGCGGCCGAGACGGGCCTCGACCGGGGCGATGTCGTCGACGGAGACCACCCAACCGAGCCAGCCGCCGCCCTCGGCGGCGCGGCGCGCGACCGCCCGGCCGAAGGGTGCGCGGTCGGCGGCGGGGTGGTCGAGCGTGGTGACGACCTCGACGTAGGTGCCGCCGCTCAGCGGGAGAATGAAATTGCGGGTGCCGAATCGTGGGTGCACGCCCCCGTCCACGAACCCGGCGCCGAGGGCCGATCCGATCCACTGGACGGTCGAGACGAAGCTGTCGCGGGCCACCGCATAGGACACGTGATCAAGTCGCACGTCGTCATCATCACCCGACAACCCGCACACATCCGGACGCCACGCCCGCCGCCCCGGCCGCGTCACTCCGGAGCGTTCCGGGTTCGCGGCGCGGCCCCCGCGTGCGTGACTGAGTGGCCACGTCGGCCCCGGCGGCGACCTGCCCGCAGGACGTCACCCGACACCACAGGAAGTGCCCATGCAGACACATATGAAGAGGGCCGCGCGGCTCCTCACCGCACCGGCCGTCGCCCTGGCCCTTTTGGTGCCCGTCCTCGCCGCCACCCCGGCCAGCGCCGCCACCCCGGCCGCCGCCGCCGCGACGCCCGATGCCTATACCTTCACCAACCCGGACGGCACCCTCAACGCGACGGGCACCGGCGACGGAAATCAGATCTCCGTCACCCCCGACGGCACCAACTACACGAACTAGCGTTTGATCAAGCTCGGTTCGACCGGCACCTTCAACATCGCCAGCACCTCCTCCGGGAAGTGCGTCTACGCCTCGCAGCCCGCCGTGCAGCAGTCCTGCGGCAAGGACGGCGAGCAGTGGCACTTCCGCCCCGTCGACGGCAAGCCCAACACCTTCGGCATCGCCCGCCGCGACGACAGCAGCGGCACCGAGTGGTGCATGGACAACCGGGGCGGCCTCCACCTGTGGGGCATCCTCGCCCAGCCCAACCCCTGCAACGGCAGCGCGGCCCAGGAATGGACGGTCCCCGCCGCGAAGGCGGCCGAGGCCAGGAGCCTCGCGCTCGACTACTACGGCGACCTGTGCTCCAAGAAGACCTCCACCTGTTCGTGGACGCAGAAGTCCGAGGGCCGGCCCGAGGTGCTGCCCCGCCAGCCCGCCTCGTCGGTCTGGTACAACGACACCAGCGCCTCGATGAAGCAGATCTTCACCACGATCTACCACTCCGGCTGGGCCCAGTCCTTCTCGGCGGGGCTGTCGACGTCGGTCGGCGTCACCACCCCCGTCCAGGCCATGATCAGCAATCAGCTGACCGCGACGCAGACCTACACCTCGGACGAGTCGACGATCAACGGGATCGCGGTCGAAGTCCCCTCCAAGAGCTACGCCTGGGTCGACTTCGCGGCCGTCGGCAAGAAGGTCACCGGCACCTGGACCTTCAACACGGACAACCAGCCGTGGACGACCGACGCCACCGTCACCGTCCCCGTCATCAACTCGGCGGCCGGTTCGACGATGTACGTCGCCCACACCAGCGCCACCCCGCCGGGCGGCGACACCACCAGCCCGGACGTGAAGCCGGCCACCCTGGCGAAGACCGCTTCGGAGGCCGTGGACCTTCCGGCGGGGACGAAGCTGAGCGTCGTACAGGGCGGCCTCCAGGTCAGTGACGCGGACGGCGCCCCCATCGCCACCGTGCAGCCCGGCACCGTCGCGGACACGAACGGCACGGCCCACAAGGTCGCCCTCGCGGTCAGCGGCCGTACCATCACCCAGACCATCGAGGGCGTCACCGGTGACACCGTCACCGGCACCGTCTCGCCCCCGACCTTCTCCCTGGGTACCGCCGCGGCCGCTTCCCCGGCCGTCGCGCGGAAGACGGCCGGGATGCTGACGGCGGCGTCCTTCCAGGCCTCGCCCGCTTCCGCGAGCAGCGACGCCCACGACAAGTGCATGGCCAAGCGCATCGGCACCGGCATCGTCGGCGGGGCCGTCAGGGGCCTCTGGGGCGGTCCCGAGGTGGCGGCCGGCGGGATGCTCATCGGTGCGGTCGTGGGCATCGCCGACGGCGTCATCAACTGCCCGAAGTAGACCCGGCGCCGATCCGGCGCTGTCAGTGGCCGCGCCTATCGTTCGGGGATGACCACACGGACGTACGCCGCCCTGCTGCGCGGCATCAATGTCGGCGGGCACAAGAAGGTCCCGATGGCCGAGCTGCGCGAGGTCCTCGCGGGGCTCGGCCACACCGGTGTCCGCACCTACCTGCAGAGCGGCAACGCCGTCTTCACCACCGCGCGTGCCGACGCCGGACTCGAGGAGCTCGCCCGCGAGCTGGAGGCCGCCATCGAGGGGCACTTCGGCTTCCGCGTCCCCTGCCTCGTGGTCGACGGCGCCCACCTGCGGGCCGTCGCCGCCGCCTGCCCCTTCCCCGCCGCCACGCTGGAGGGCAAGCAGCTGCACGTCACCTTCCTGTCCGAGCAGCCCGGGGAGGAGCGCTTCGCCGCGCTCGACGAGGACGTGTACCTCCCGGAGGAGTTCCGGCTCGGCGACCGGGTGATCTACCTGTACGCCCCCGAAGGCCTCGGCCGGTCCAAACTGGCCGAGGCCCTGGCCCGCCCGGCCGTGGTCAAGGGCCTCGACGTCACCACCCGCAACTGGAACACCGTCGCCAAGCTCGTCGAACTCACGGCGGAGCCGGCGTAGGGAAGCTCAGGCCGCCAGCGCGTCCAGCAGCGCCAGTTCCGCCGGGGACAGCGCGATCGAGGGCGCCTCCAGGTTCTCCGCCAGGTGTACGGGCGACCCCGTCCCCGGGGCCGGGCACAGCACCGGGGAGTGGTGCAGCAGCCAGGCCAGGGCGATCTGGCCCGGGCCGGCCCCGTGCGCGGCGGCCACCGCCGCCAGGGCGGCCGAACCGTCGCGGGTCAGGGCGCCCCTGCCCAGCGGGTAATAGGGAAGGAAGGCGATCCCCTCGGCCTCGCACAGCGCGAGCACCGGGGCGGCCGAGCGATCCAGCAGGTGGAAGGCGTTCTGGACGGAGGCCACCGCTTCCGTCTCCAGGGCCAGCGCCAGCTGGTCGGCGCTCACGCTGTCCAGGCCGATGTGCCGGATCTTGCCCTCCGCGCGCAACTGCGCCAGCACGCCCAGCTGTTCGGCCTCCGGCAGCGCGGGATCGAAGCGGTGCAGCTGGTACAGGTCGATCCGCTCCAGCCGCAGCCGCCGCAGGCTCGCCTCGCACGCCGCCCGCAGCTGCTCCGGGCGCCCCGCGACGTGCCACTCGTCGGGGCCGGTGCGCACCACCCCGCCCTTCGTGGCGACGACCAGGCCGTCGGCGTACGGGTACAGGGCCTCGGCGATCAGCTCCTCGGCCAGCTCAGGACCGTAGTTGTCGGCGGTGTCGATGAGGCGGACCCCGCCCTCCACCGCGGCGCGCAGCAGCGCCCGCCCCTGCTCCCGGTCCCCGCGGGGACCCCAGTACCCGGGCCCGACCAGGCCGCCCGTACCGAAACCGAGCCGACGCACCGGCAGGTCCCCACCCAGACTGAACACCGTGTCCACCATGCCCCGACCGTAACGCAGACCACGCGATGTGCCAGGCTCGTCCCATGCGTTACATCATCATCGGCGCGGGCGCGATCGGCGCCACCATCGGCGGACGTCTCGCGGAGGCGGGCGGCGAGGTCGTCCTCGTCGCCCGCGGTCCGCACGCGGAGGCGCTGCGCGCGGACGGTCTGCGGCTCACCACGGCCGAGGGCACCCGCGTCCACCGGCTGCCCGTGGTCACGGGACCGCAGGAGCTGGGGGAGCTGCGCCCCGACGACGTGCTGCTGCTGGCCGTCAAGACCCAGGACGCCATCGCCGCGCTCGACGCGTGGGGCGACGCGGAGGTCGCCGGCGGCGGCACCGCCGCCCAGCGGCTGCCGCTGGTCTGCGCGCAGAACGGCGTGGAGGGCGAGCGCCTCGCGCTGCGCCGCTTCGACCGGGTCTACGGGCTGTGCGTCTGGCTGCCCGCGAACTTCCTGGAGCCCGGCGTCGTGTCGGCCCTCGGCAGCCCCCGCACCGGGATCCTGCACCTGGGCCGGGCCGCGGGCGGAGCGGACGCGCGCGCCCGGCGGATCGGCGCCGACCTGGCCGGGGCCGGGTTCGAGGCGGTGGTCACCGAGGACGTGATGCGCTGGAAGTACGCGAAGCTGCTGGGCAACCTCGGCAACGCCGTCCAGGCCACCACCGGCCCCGAACCGGCCCCCGCGAAGGGCGCCCTGATGGCGCGCGCGGTCCGCGAGGCCAAGGCCGCCTTCGCCGCGGCCGGGATCACCCCCGTCTCCGCCGCCGAGGAATCGGCGGCGCGCGACGGCAGGTCCGTCCAGCCTCCCGGGGTGCGCGGCGGATCGTCCTGGCAGAGCCTGCGCCGCGGCACGGGCAGCATCGAGGCGGACTACCTCAACGGGGAGATCTGCCTGCTGGGCCGCCTGCACGGGGTCCCGACCCCGGTCAACGACGTGCTCCGGCACGCGGCCAACATCTTCGCCCGCGAGGGCCTGGCGCCGGGCTCCATGACCATCGAGGACCTCACCGCCCTCGCCGACGAGGCCGAGGCCCGCGCGTGAGCGGACACCCGCGCGTCCTGTTCGACGTCGACGGCACCCTGATCGACGCCCTCGACAACCAGCGGCGCGTCTGGGCCACCTGGGCGCGGCGGTACGGGCTGGACCCGGCCGAGGTGTACCGGGTCGCCCTGCGCACCCGCCCGACGGAGACCTTCGCGGAGCTCCTGCCGGACCAGGACCCGGCGGCCTGCCTGGCCCTCCTGCACGCGCTGGAGGACGAGGACGTACGGACCGGGTCCTACGGGGCCTTCGACGGCGCGGCGCGGCTCCTGCGCGCGCTGGCGCCGGGCTCCTGGGCGCTGGTCACCTCGAACTACGCGCACCGGGTGCGCGGCCGCTTCGAACGCACCGGGCTGCCGCTGCCCGAGGTCCTCGTGGACGCCGCCGCGGTGGCCGAGGGCAAGCCCTCACCGGTGCCCTATCTCCGCGCCGCCGAGCTGCTCGGCGCGGACCCCGGCGACTGCCTGGTGATCGAGGACGCCCCCTCGGGCGTGCGCGCGGGCCTGGCCGCAGGCATGACCGTCTGGGGGGTCAACACCCCCGCTCCCGTGGACGGCGTACACCGGCACTTCACCACCCTCGCCGGGGCGGCGCCGGAGATCCTCGCCTTCGCGGGCGGCGCAGGTCAGGCCGTCAGGGCCGCGAGACGGGCCGGGGCGAGCGCCGCCGCGTCGTAGCGCCGCAGCAACAGGCGCGCGACCTCCGGGGCGGCGCCGAGGACCCCGGCCACCAGGTCCGCCCCGGCCGCCGCGGCGCCCGCCGCGATGCGGTCCGGGAGCCGGCCGGGGGCCAGGACGTACGGGGCCACCACCACGCGCCGGACGCCCTCGGCGCGCAGCGCCCGTACAGCGTCCTCGGTGCGGGGCAAGGCCGCGGAGGCGAACGCAGGCCGCACGGCGCACCAACCGGTGTGCCGCCACTCCCGCGCGGTTTCAGCGATCGCTGCGATCGCCTCCGGGTCTGAGGAACCGGCGGACGCGAGCACCACGCCGGTGGTCGAACGGTCGGCCGGACGCAGCCCGGCCTCCGCCAGCCGGCGCTCCAGCGCGTCGGTCAGCAGGGGCGAGGGACCGAGCACGTCGGCCACCCGCAGGGACAGGCCGGGCAGCGCGGCCCGGGACCGCTCCAGCACCGCCGGTACGTCCGCCTTCGCGTGGAAGGCGCGGGTCAGCAGGAGGGGGAGGGCGACGACGTCCCGCACCCCGTCCGCGTACAGGGCCGAGAGGACCTGCGGCACGGCCGGGGCGTTGAAGTCGAGGAACGCCGTCTCCACCCGCAGCCCGGGCCGCAGCGCCCGCACCCGCCCGGTGAGGGCGTGCACGGTCGCCGCGTGCCGCGGGTCGCGGCTGCCGTGGGCGATGACCAGCAGAACGGGACGCACGGCGCTGTCAGCCCTTGACCAGCAGACCGCGGCTGCGCAGCACCCAGCGCTCCAGCGGGCTGAAGATGATCAGGTCGATCGCGATGCCCACGAGCAGGATCAGGATGATCGCGAGGAACACGCCCGGCATGTCGATGTTGTTGCGGCCGTTCTCCAGCAACTGGCCCAGGCCCAGGCCCAGGTCGGGAGAGGAGGCGATGATCTCGGCGGCCATCAGCGAGCGCCAGGAGAAGGCCCAGCCCTGCTTGAGACCGGCGAGGTAGCCGGGCAGCGCGGCCGGCATGACCACGTGCCAGGTGCCCTTGAGGCCGGTGGCGCCCAGGGTGCGCCCGGCCCGCAGGAACAGCGGCGGGATCTGGTCGTGGCCCGCGACGAGGCCGTTGGCGATCGAGGGGACCGCGCCGAGCAGGATGACCGCGAACATCATCGAGTCGTTCAGGCCGAGCCAGATCACGGCCGGCGGCACCCAGGCCACCGACGGCAGGGACTGCAGACCCTGCAGGATCGGGCCGATCGCGGCGCGGACGAACTTCACCCGGGCGACCAGCAGGCCGAGCGGGGTGCCGATGGCCAGGGCCAGCAGGAAGCCGAGCAGGCCGCGCGACACGCTGGTCCAGATGACCTCCAGCAGGGTGCCCTTGAGCCACATCGCGGACAAGCCGTCCCACACCGCGGACGGCGAGGGCAGCTTGGTCGCGTCGGTGACGTGTGTGGAGACCAGGATCTGCCACACGGCGAGGACCAGGCCGACGGCGAGCGCCGGCGGCAGGACCTTCTTGACGAGCACCTCGCGGACCGGGGTGCGGTGGGTCTGGACCGCGTCGAGCGCGTCCAGCCCGGCCTCCAGGCCGGCCAGGTCGTCGCTCGTCGCCTTGGCCGCGGTCTTCTCGGTTGTCTCAGTGCTGGCCATGGCGGCGGATCTCCCCACGCAGGTGTTCAGTGATCTCGACGGACAGCTCCGCGACGTCCGGGTCCTCGATGCGGCGCGGCTGCGGGATGTCGACGGTCCACTCCTTGGCGACCCGGCCGGGCCGCGAGGAGAGCAGGACCACGCGCTGCGCGAGCCGGACGGCCTCGCGGACGTTGTGCGTCACGAAGAGGACGGAGAGGTCAGTCTCCGCCCAGATGCGGGTCAGTTCGTTGTGCAGCACGTCGCGGGTGATGGCGTCCAGCGCCGCGAACGGCTCGTCCATCAGCAGCAGCCGGCTGTCCTGGGCGAGCGCCCGGGCGAGCGCCACGCGCTGGCGCATGCCGCCCGACAGCTCGTGGACGCGCTTGCCGTACGCGCCGCCCAGACGGACCAGCTCCAGCAGCCGCTCCGCCTCCGGACGGCGCTCGGCCTTGGCCACCCCGCGCAGCCGCAGGGCGAGTTCGATGTTCTTGCCCGCGGTGAGCCACGGGAAGAGGGCGTGCTCCTGGAACATCAGGGCGGGCCGCCCGCCGGGGGTGTCGATCGTCCCCGCGGACGGGGCGTCCAGCCCCGCGACCAGGTTCAGCAGGGTGGACTTGCCACACCCCGAGGCCCCCAGGATGGTGACGAACTCGCCGGGCGCGACATCGAGGCTGATGTCGTCCAGCACGAGCTGTGAACCGGCCGGGCCGGAGAAGGACTTCGAGACGTGCTCGATCCGCGCGGCGTGCGTCGCCGGCGTCGTCGCTGCGATGCCCTCGGCAGCCTTGGCGAGCGTGGTGGCCATGGTCGTCACCTCCTGGGGGTCGACTGAACTGACGGGGTTACTTGGTGCCGAGGCCGGCGTCGGAGACCTCGGGCTTGCCCGCGGCCTTGAGGACCTTGTTCAGGAGCGACAGGTCGTAGATGCCGGCCAGGTCGGGCTGCTCGATGAGCTTGGCCTTGACCGCCCAGTCGGACTCCGTCTTCAGCGTGCTCGCCAGCGGGTCGTCGGTGACCTGGATGCTGGGCCACGCCGGGTCGATGACGGCCGGCTCCAGCTCCTTGCCGCTCAGTGCCTTGAGTGCCGCGTTGGCGGAGGCCTTCGCCTTGTCCTGGTTGGAGTGGATCCACGCGTTCGTCTTCACCGTGCCGCGCAGCACGGCCTCCACCACGTCCGGGTGATCCTTGAGGAACTTCTGCGACACGACCACGTTCGTGATCACGAACTTGTTCTCCGGCCACAGCGAGCCCTCGTCGAGGAGGACCTTGCCACCGTCGGACACGAGCTTGGAGGCCGTCGGCTCCGGCACCCAGGCGCCGTCGATGGAGCCCTGCTTGAAGGCGTCCGGGGTGACCTTGTTGTCGGTGCGGACGACGGAGACGTCACCCTTGCCGGACTCCGGGTCGACCTTCCAGCCCTTCTGGGAGATCCAGTTGAGGAACGCGACGTCCTGCGTGTTCCCCTTCTGCGGGGTGGCGATCTTCTTGCCCTTGAGGTCGTCCAGGGTCTTGATCTTGTCCGGGTTCACGACCAGCTTCACGCCGCCGGAGGCGGAGCCGGAGATGATCCGCAGGTCGGTGCCCTTGGACTTCACGTAGGCGTTGATGGACGGCGAGGGGCCGATGAACCCGATGTCGAGAGAGCCGCCGTTGAGCGCCTCGATCTCGGACGGGCCCGCGTTGAAGGTCTGCGGCTTGATCGTGGTGCCGTTCAGCTCCTTGGCGATCAGGCCTTCCTGGATGCCGACGAGCGCGGTGGCGTGCGTCAGGTTGGGGAAGTAGCCGATCCGGACCTCGGAGGCGGAGAGCTTCTTGCCGTCGGCCGGGGCGGCGCTCGCCTTGGCGGCGGGCTCGTCCTTCGCGGCCTCGGAGCCGTAGCCGCAGGAGGCGAGCGCCCCGATCAGCAGGGGCAGGGCAGCGGCGGCGGCGATGCTGCGGTGCAGGGTGGTCTTACGGGTGGTACCGATGGCAGGCACGGGAGGTGTTCCTCTCGTCGCGTCGTGGTCTCATGACGCACGTCTTCGTCTACGGAGCAGGGGCGGGTACAGCTCGTGGTGCACGTGGGGGGCGTGGGCGCGCATGCGGTGCGCGTACGTCATCACGCACATCGCGCCACCCCTCCCTGGCCGCTGCCGAGGGCGCCGCTGCCCACGCGGCCGCCCTCCTTCGCGAAGGTCGAGTAGATGTCGGTGGGCATGCTCAGAAATCCCACCCTTCGTCATCCGCGGGAGCCTGCTCGGCGGTCTCGGGCCGGGAGGCGAAGGCCGCCCCCGCCATGCCCGCCGCCAGCGTGGTTCCGTCGGCCGGGTCGATCAGCAGGAACGATCCGGTGCGGCGCGAGTCGGCGTACGCGTCGAGCGCGAGCGGCTCGGCGGTGCGCACCACGACGCGGCCGATGTCGTTGGCCACCAGCTGCCCGGGCTCCGGGTGCTGGGACAGGTCGTCCAGGGTCAGCCGCGAGGGGATCTCCTTGACGATCGCCTTGACCGTGCGCGTGGTGTGCTTGAGCAGCACCCGGGCGCCCACGGACAGCGGCTGGTCGGCCACGTGGCAGACCGTCGCCTCGACGTCCTGCGTGGTGGCCGGGGCGCTCGCGGACGGCGCGATCAGGTCGCCGCGCGAGATGTCGATGTCGTCCGTAAGCCGCAGGGTCACCGACTGCGGGGCCCAGGCGATGTCGACGCTCTCGCCGAGGGCGTCGATCCCCGCGATGGTGCTCGTGCGCCCGGACGGCAGGACGGTGACGGCCTCGCCGACGCGCAGCACGCCGGAGGCGATCTGGCCCGCGTAACCGCGGTAGTCGGGGAGCTCGGCGCTCTGCGGACGGATCACGTACTGCACCGGGAACCGGGCCGGGCAGGCGGTGAGGTCGTGGCTGACCGGGACGGTCTCCAGGTGCTCCAGGACCGTCGGGCCGCCGTACCAGTCCATGTTCGCGGAGGGCTCCACGACGTTGTCCCCGGCCAGCGCGGAGATCGGGATCGCGGTGATCTCCGGGACGCCCAGGTCCGAGGCGTACGCCGTGAACTCCTCGGCGATCGTCGCGAAGACCTTCTCCTCGTAGCCGACCAGGTCCATCTTGTTGACGGCCAGGACCACGTGCGGCACCCGCAGCAGGGCGGCGACCGCCGCGTGCCGGCGGGTCTGCTCGATCACGCCGTTGCGGGCGTCGACCAGCACCACGGCCAGGTCGGCGGTGGAGGCACCGGTGACCATGTTCCGGGTGTACTGCACGTGCCCGGGGGTGTCGGCCAGGATGAACCGGCGCTGCGCGGTGGCGAAGTACCGGTACGCGACGTCGATGGTGATGCCCTGCTCGCGCTCGGCCCGCAGGCCGTCGGTGAGCAGCGCGAGGTCGGGCGTGTCCTGGCCGCGCTGGGCGGAGACCGCCTCGACGGCCTCCAGCTGGTCGGTCAGGATCGACTTGGAGTCGTGCAGGAGGCGCCCGACCAGGGTGGACTTGCCGTCGTCGACGGATCCGGCGGTCGCGAAGCGCAGCAGGGTGGTCGTCGACACGTCGGCGAACTGCTCGGTGGTGGAGGTCATGTCTAGAAGTACCCTTCGCGCTTGCGGTCTTCCATCGCGGCCTCGGACATCTTGTCGTCGGCGCGGGTGGCACCCCGCTCGGTGAGCCGGGAGGCGGCGATCTCGGCGATCACGGCGTCCAGCGTGGTGGCATCGGAGTCGACGGCGCCGGTGCACGACATGTCACCGACGGTGCGGTAGCGGACGAGCCGCGTCTGCGTCTCCTCGCCCTCCTTCGCGCCGCCCCACTCGCCCGCGGTCAGCCACATGCCGTGCCGCTGGAAGACCTCGCGCTCGTGGGCGAAGTAGATCTCCGGCAGCTCGATGCCCTCGCGGGCGATGTACTGCCACACGTCCAGCTCGGTCCAGTTGGAGAGCGGGAAGATCCGCACGTGCTCGCCCGGCGCGTGCCGGCCGTTGTACAGGTTCCACAGCTCGGGGCGCTGGCGGCGCGGGTCCCACTGGGAGAACTCGTCGCGCAGGCTGAACACCCGCTCCTTGGCGCGGGCCTTCTCCTCGTCGCGGCGGCCGCCGCCGAAGACCGCGTCGAAGCGGTGCTGCTGGATCGCCTCGGTCAGCGGGACGGTCTGCAGCGGGTTGCGGGTGCCGTCGGGGCGCTCGCGCAGCTTCCCCGCGTCGATGTAGTCCTGCACGGACGCCACGTGCAGGCGCAGCCCGTGCTCGGCCACCGTGCGGTCGCGGTACTCCAGCACCTCGGGGAAGTTGTGACCCGTGTCGACGTGCAGCAGGGTGAAGGGGACCGGCGCGGGCGCGAACGCCTTGAGCGCCAGGTGCAGCATGACGATGGAGTCCTTGCCGCCGGAGAAGAGGATCACCGGCTTCTCGAACTCGCCCGCCACCTCGCGGAAGATGTGCACGGCTTCGGACTCGAGGGCGTCCAGGTGGGACAGCGCGTAGGGCGCGTCGGCCTCGGCGTGGACGTGGGCGACCGTGGTGGTCATGCCAGACCCTTCTCGTTGAGCAGCGCGAACAGTGCCGCCGCGGACTCCTGCACCGACTGGGTGTGCGATTCGATCCGCAGGTCCGGCGTCTCCGGAGCCTCGTACGGGTCGTCGACCCCGGTCAGACCGGAGATCTCGCCCGCCGCCTGCTTGGCGTACAGGCCCTTCACGTCGCGCTCCGAGCAGACCTCGACCGGGGTGGCCACATGGACCTCCAGGTACGTCGTCCCCTCGGCGGCGTGCCGCTTGCGCACGGCCTCGCGGCTGTCCGCGAACGGAGCGATCACCGGGACCAGCGCCTTCACGCCGTTGCTCGCGAGCAGTTCGGCGACGAAGCCGATGCGCTGCACGTTGGTGTGCCGGTCCTCGCGGGTGAAGCCCAGCCCGGCGGAGAGGAACTCGCGGATCTCGTCCCCGTCGAGCACCTCCACCCGGTGGCCCTCGCCGCGCAGCCGCTCGGCCAGCGCGTAGGCGATGGTCGTCTTGCCCGCGCTCGGCAGCCCGGTCAGCCACACGGTGGCGCCCTGGTCGCTCACGCTCATCTGCTTGCTCTCCGTCGGTTCCGTACGAGTGGGGGGATTCGTCATCAGCCGTGCAGTCCGCACTCGGTCTTGCCCAGGCCGGCCCAGCGGCCCGCCCGCGCGTCCTCGCCCGCCGCCACCCGGCGGGTGCAGGGGGCGCAGCCGACGGAGGCGTAGCCGTCCATCAGCAGCGGGTTGGTCAGGACCCCGTGCTCGGCGACGTACGCGTCCACGTCGTCCTGGGTCCAGCGCGCGATGGGGGAGACCTTGACCTTCTGCCGCTTCTCGTCCCAGCCGACCACCGGGGTGTTCGCCCGGGTCGGGGACTCGTCGCGGCGCAGCCCGGTCGCCCAGGCGTCGTACGCCGTCAGGCCCTCTTCCAGCGGCTTGACCTTGCGCAGCGCGCAGCACAGGTCCGGGTCCCGGTCGTGCAGCTTCGGGCCGTACTCGGCGTCCTGCTCGGCGACGCTCTGGCGCGGGGTGAGCGTGATGACCTTGACGTCCATCACGGCCTCGACCGCGTCACGGGTGCCGATGGTCTCCTCGAAGTGGTAGCCCGTGTCGAGGAAGACGACGTCCACGCCGGGGCGGGCGCGGGAGGCGAGGTGGGCGACCACCGCGTCCTCCATGGAGGAGGTCACGGCGAACTTCGGGCCGAAGGTGTCGGCCGCCCAGCGCAGGATGTCCAGCGCGGAGGCGTCCTCCAGGTCACGGCCCGCCCGCTCGGCCAGTTCCTTGAGACCGGCCGTCCGGCTTTCCTGAACCGTGCTCATATCTCTTCCCCTCCAGCGGTGTTGGAACGAAGCCCGCGGGCCAGCAGCCCGAGGTACTTCAACTGGAAGGCTCGATTGCAGGACCTGCATTCCCAGGCGCCGTGGCCCTGTTCGTTCGGGAACAGGTCCTCGTCGCCGCAGTACGGGCAGTGGAACGGTGCGGCGCGCTCGCTCATGCCAGGCTCTTCTCGTCGGCGCGCGCGACCCAGGCCGCGAAGCGCTCGCCGTCCTCGCGCTGCTCCTCGAAGCGCGTGACGACCCGCTCGACGTAGTCGGGCAGACCGTCCGCGGTGACCTTCAGGCCGCGGACCTTGCGGCCGAACCCGGCCTCCAGGCCGAGCGCGCCGCCGAGGTGCACCTGGTAGCCCTCGACCTGGTTGCCGTCGTCGTCCAGGACCAGCTGGCCCTTGAGACCGATGTCCGCCACCTGGATGCGGGCGCAGGCGTTGGGGCAGCCGTTGATGTTGATGGTGATCGGCTCGGCGAAGTCCGGCAGGCGGCGCTCCAGCTCGTCGATGAGCGAGGCGCCGCGCGCCTTCGTCTCGACGATGGCCAGCTTGCAGAACTCGATGCCGGTGCAGGCCATCGTGCCGCGGCGGAACGGGGACGGCTTGACCCGCAGGTCCAGCGCCTCCAGCGCGGCGACGACGGAGTCCACCTGGTCCGCCTCGATGTCGAGGACGACCATCTTCTGCTCGGCGGTGGTGCGCAGCCGGCCCGAGCCGTGGCGTTCGGCCACGTCCGCGATCTTGGTGAGGGTGGCGCCGTCCACGCGGCCGACCCGGGGGGCGAAGCCGACGTAGAAGCGGCCGTCCTGCTGCTGGTGCACGCCGACGTGGTCGCGCCACTGGCCGGTGGGCTGCTCGGGGGCGGGGCCGTCCGTCAGCGCGCGCTTGAGGTACTCCTGCTCCAGCACCCGGCGGAACTTCTCCGGGCCCCAGTCGGCGACGAGGAACTTCAGGCGGGCGCGGTTGCGC
Source organism: Streptomyces sp. NPDC002138 (assembly GCF_040296485.1). Lineage (NCBI taxonomy): Bacteria > Bacillati > Actinomycetota > Actinomycetes > Kitasatosporales > Streptomycetaceae > Streptomyces > Streptomyces sp. NPDC002138. Next base: position 14,116 of record NZ_JBEOXE010000109.1, read on the forward strand.
AGGCGGCGGTAGCCGTAGTCGCGGAAGATCGAGATGACGCCCTCGTAGACGTCCGGGACCTCCTCCAGCGAGACCCAGGTGCCCAGGCGGACGCCGAGCTTCGGGTTCGTGGAGAGGCCGCCGCCGACCCAGACGTCGAAGCCGGGGCCGTGCTCGGGGTGGTTCACGCCGACGAAGGCGATGTCGTTGATCTCGTGCGCCACGTCGAGCAGCGGCGAGCCGGAGACGGCCGACTTGAACTTGCGGGGCAGGTTGGAGAAGTCCTTGTTGCCCACGATGCGGCGGTAGATCTCGTCGATGGCGGGGGTGCCGTCGATGATCTCGTCCTGGGCGATGCCGGCGACCGGCGAGCCGAGGATGACGCGCGGGGTGTCGCCGCAGGCCTCGGTGGTCGACAGGCCGACCGCCTCCAGGCGGCGCCAGATCTCCGGGACGTCCTCGATGCGGATCCAGTGGTACTGCACGTTCTGCCGGTCGGTGAGGTCGGCGGTGCCGCGGGCGAACTCCTGCGAGATCTCGCCGATCACGCGCAGCTGCTCGGTGGTGAGGCGGCCGCCGTCGATGCGGACGCGGAGCATGAAGTACTCGTCGTCCAGCTCCTCCGGCTCCAGGATCGCGGTCTTGCCGCCGTCGATCCCGGGCTTGCGCTGGGTGTAGAGGCCCCACCAGCGCATCCGGCCGCGCAGGTCGTTGGGGTCGATGGAGTCGAAGCCCCGCTTGGAGTAGATCGTCTCGATGCGTGTCCGCACGTTGAGACCGTCGTCGTCCTTTTTGAACTGCTCGTTGCCGTTGAGGGGCGTGTGGTGACCGACGGCCCACTGGCCCTCGCCGCGATGGCGGCCGGGCTTGCGGCGCGCGGCTGCGGGGGCGGCAGCGGGCGTTTCGGGGGTGGCGGCCATGGCGGTACGTCCTTCTGTGGCGGCTCGAAGCAGGGGCGGGCGGAGCGACGGTGCCCCACGGCTGTGACCTGTGACAGGTGCGGCGGATCGCGCCCCTTTCGCCGGTGGGCGAGGGGCGTGTTTCGGCCTGCTGGGGGCTTACGGAATCGACGCGTCCGCGGAGGCGGCGGCGACGAGGTGCGGCGGTGGCTGGTTCCGTCAGCGCGCCGGACAGATGGCGCTGGACATGCGGCCGAGGTCGACGTGCCGCCGACTCACCAAGGCAATTCCAGCTCCATTCATGGCGGAAGCGTGTCATGGGCCGATTGGAGGAGTCCACTACTGTCCATCATCCGGACGAAAGCGTCCCGCATCCTGGGATGATGTGTCCCGGGTCACCCCACCGGCCCCGGCAGCCCCACCCCTGGACGCCCGCATATCCCCGCGCCGGTGGCCCCGCCGCTCGCCTCCGCCGACGCCGGCGGGTGGCCCGCCCCTCCAGTCCGCCCGCGGCCCGGGCGCGCCCCCTGTCGCCTCCGGCGGCGCCTCAATCGCCGACGGGGCTGGAGGGTGGCCGGGCTCGGCCGAACCCGGCCTCGAGGGCGGGGTCCGAAGTGCGCCCCTCCAGTCTGCCTGCGGCCCGGGCGCGGCCTCTGTCGCCTCCGGCGGCGCCTCAATCGCCGGCGGGGCTGGAGGGTGGCCGGGCTCGGCCGAACCCGGCCTCGAGGGCGGGGTCCGA
>NZ_JBEOXE010000110.1:0-15659 GCF_040296485.1 Streptomyces sp. NPDC002138
CGGACCCGAACCGCAGCAAGCTCCCCAGCCCTCATACAACCAGCGAACTACCAGACACACGCCGTGACAAGAGCAGCTAACAAAGCACTACTAGGGGGTGTCTGACGGATGTCCGCGGCGTCGCGGCGCCCGGCGCTGCTTTCAACACGCCCCGAAGAGTTGCCGCTCGTTTGCGTGTACACAGTGACCACTGGATCGAGGAAGCACCGAATGAGCCTGAGCGGTTGCTCGCCCAACCTCTGCCGAAGGCCGATGGCCGCGGCCGAGGATGCGATCACGGCCAGCCAGGTGTGAACTGAAAGGTGAGCGGAAGATGTTGGCCACTTCGGCAACCGTGCGGATGCACACCGATTGATCGCCTTCGATACCCGGCCTCCTGGTTCGCACCGGCGGTCGGCGAAGCGTGGCCCCAAGGGCCATCGCCCACTGGGCTGATGTGGGTCGGGGTCGCCTTCAGGTGGGTGGGCTGGTTGTCGGCAGCTCCCCCTCCGCTTCGCTGACAGGGAGCTGGACTCCTTCTACTCAGCCATTGCGGTCTGACCGAACCTCATGGCCGCGGTATTGCGCGCTGCTCGGGGCGCGTGAAGGCACTCGCGGCACGAGCGGAGCACTACTTCAGACGCGCCATTTCCTACTCCTCCCACCGGAGGCCGCCATGACGTCTCTTAGCCCTAATTCCCAGAGCACTCCGGTGCTGTCGGAGGAATTCCAGGAAAGATGGGTTCGGCGCGGTGAATCGCTCAAGCGACGCAGTCCATTCATCCCGGCCCTGCCAGTCATTCTCGAGGGGGAGCGCGTTGACGACATTGAACGGATGAACTTGGAATACCCAGGAGACCTGTACGTGACGCCAATGGTGCACAGATCGACTCTCGCATTGGCTGCCTTTGTCGACGCCAAAGAAATGCTGAGGAAAGCCCGAGAAGTGACGGAAGATGGCGAGCTGCGCAAGTTGCTCAGAGGGCACGCCCTCGGCTGCATCGCGGATGGTGATCCAGTGCGGCTGGTTCTCGACTGCTACGACAACCAGAATCTTGAGGGATCCAAGTTGAGGCTGGATCCGGAAGCCATGTGCCCAGACCTGTCCCGGATCCAGCGCGGCTTTTCGTACCAGCATCTCAATTGGGACAACGCCATTCGATCCGTCGACGCGTGCGCCTACCCGTACTCCGTGTCGAGTGATCCATGGTTCCACGGCATCACCCACTTCATCAATTTCCGCTGCTCGTTCAATGCGACCTCATTCGGCTACACAGGTTCGTCGGTCAGGAATTGGGGGACGCTGCCCCCTGATTACTGACCTCGAGGCAGGCTGCCGCCCGACGAAGCGACCCAAATGCGGGTGCTGCCGGACCATCGGAGTGCGGAGGGGCAGCAGGTGAGCAAGCTGCCCGCGGACGAGTTCACCGCCGCCGACGGTCGGCCCTGGATCGTCCACCGAGCCATTGCCGAACTCGGTCGGCACGCTGAGCCATTCGGCCGGGACCGGTCGGGGTAGTCGAGTGGTGGGGCCACCCGAGGGGTGCCAGCCTGGCAAACACGCCATGTCACGAGGCCGTACGGAAAGGTGCCCGAGGTGAAGCAGACACAGCTGACGCTCGACGAGGTTTTGGATCACCTCAAGAACAGGCCGGCGACGACGAGCACCTATCGCGTGGCGGAGGGTGTGATCGACGCCCTTCCGCTCACCGAGCTGCCTCACATGCGGGTGATGGACGAAGCGGAGACACAGGAGCTGGCCGACTACCTCGGTACCCCCGCGAGCTCGCTCAAGGGGACGCTCAAGGTGTTCGACACCCAGTGCTCCTACTGCGGGCGCCGCGTCACTTTCCTCGATTTCGCCAAATCGGCGGTCGACCTCGGCAGACACTCCAAGGACGGCCTGCGGGACGTGCTGACCGGCAGGAACGGGGCCTGGCTCACCATCCGCGGTCGCGACGGCGGCCGTCCGGTGAACTGCGCGCAATGCGGCAGTGACGTTCCCCGCGACGTGAAGATGAACGGCTCGTACTCCGAGTACTCGTCAGGCTCGTACGCGTACGCCTGAGGGAGTCTTCCGCCCGGTTCGCGCGGAGCTCGTCACGGTGGGTAAGCAGCCCCTGATGGACGACCAGGTGGTCGATGTCAGCCAGGCGGTCGGGGCGGGCGCTGAGGTCGGGGCGGGCGCCTAGGTCAGGCCAGGTCGGCGAGCACTGCCCCGAGCCGGTCCAGCGCCTGCCGTACGTAAGGGAGTTCGAGGGGGTCGGGCGCCCGCAGGGCGGCCAGCCGGTCCTCGGGGGTGGCGCCCAGCAGCGGGCCGGTCGACAACCGGAAGCGCAGCGCGCCCAGTTCGTCGGCGAAGCGCTGGCCCCCGGGCGCGGGGGCGCCGAGCCGGGGGCCCAGGTGGTCCTCGAGTTCCATGGCGTCACCGACTCCGTACCGGGCGAGGCCGGCACGCAGCGGGGTCAGGTCCGCGTAGAGGTGGCGCCCGGCGCGCGGAGGCCGGGCCAGCGCTCCGACGGCCAGCAGCTCGCGGTGCGCGGCCCCGGCGACCGCCGCGTGCAGTGCGGCGGCGGCGCGGCCGCGGGCGACGACGGCCGCGGGTTCGTCCAGAGCGTGCGCGGCGGCCGCGGCGACGGGGGCCGCGAGGAGCGCGCCGGTGGCGGTGAGGACGTCGAGCGTACGGGCGCGCAGCCAGGTGCCGCGCGCGGTGCCGGGGAAGCGCACGACGGCCGCGGGCCAGCCGCCGGGCAGCAGCGCGCCGGAGAGGTCGAGCAGGACGGCGGCCTGCTCGGGCAGCATCTCGGCGGGGCTGAGGACGGCGTCCTCGTGCGGCCGGTGCACGGTGTCGCGCCAGGTCTCGTCGCTGACCACGAAGAGTCCGGCGGACTCGGCCGCCTCGCACGCCTCGCGCAGGACCTCCGGCGGCGCCACGGTCGCGGTGGGGTCGTCGGCCACCGACAGGAGCAGCACCCGGGGGTCACCGCCCTCGGCGCGCACCCGGCGCACGGTCTCCAGCAGGGCGTAGGGGTCGGGCACGCCACCGCATTCGGCGGGCGTGGGCACGTGGTAGGCGCGCCGTCCCAGCAGCCGGACCTGTGGGGTCCACCAGGCGGGACAGGGCCGGGGCAGCAGCACGTCCCCGCCGTACGCGCCGAGCAGGGCCAGCAGCAGCGCGGGCGCGCCCGGCCCGGCGGCGACGGCGTCGGGCTCGGCGGGCAGCCCGCGCCGCGCCCAGTGACGGCAGGCGGCCTCGCGCACGGGTGCGCCGCCGCCCGCGGGCTCGGGTCCGGCGCGGCCCGCGGCGTCGGCGAGGACGGCGGCGAGCTCGGGCAGGACGGGCAGGCCCGGTTCCGGGGCCGGGGGCCCGTAGCGGACCGGGCCACGCCCCTCCGCCGTCGTGCGCCGCGTCACCGCCACCGCCCGCACCACCGCTTCCGTCCGCTACCGATGTTCATCCCGTCACGCCGCGCGCCCGACCAGCGCCAGCAGCCGCGTCTGGGCATCGGCGCCCGGCGGCACGTCCAGCGCGGCGGCGTACGCACCGCTCGCCGCGAGCCCGTCGGCGTAGGGCATGACTTCCTTGATCGAGAACTCGACGAGGCCGTCCGGGAGCCGCTCGTCGGCCCCGATGCCCCGGGCGAGGTCCCAGGCGTGCACGACGCAGTCGGCGGTGAGCTCGGAGCAGTACGCCGATCCGCTCGCCGGTCCGTAGGAGAGCAGCACGGTCCGCTCCAGCGCACCCGGCGCGGCGAAGGCCGCGTGGGCGGCGGCCGCGGCCCGGTCCCAGGAGGCGTTCGGGTCCTCGCCCAGCACGTCGCCGGAGAACGCGTCGCCGATGTCCTCGACGGTCCGCCCCTCGGTCAGCAGGGGCGGGATCCAGAGCTGCTCCCCGGTGACGTGGTTGACCAGCTCCCGCACGGTCCACTCCGTGCAGGGGGTCGGCGCGTCCCACTGGCCGTCCGCGATGGCGCGCACGTACGTACCGAAGAGCCGCAGCGCCTTCGCATGCTGGTCCAGCAGCGTGTCCGGCCGATGTTCTCCCACGGGTCCCACCGTCCTCTCGCGTCCTCACGCACCCTCCCGGCGGGGGCCGCGCCCCCTGCGAGACCACTGTCCTCGCCACTCGATTCCCCCGCTACCGGACCACCCAATCCCCGCTCCCCGCAAGGCTGGTGTCCACATATCAAAACGCATATCTCATATCTCGACATGATCCTCTACCGTGGTGACATCGCTTCGACGACGAGGAGTCACGCCATGGAGAGCGCGCCCGAGACCATCCGCGAGAGCGCCGTCTACACCCACGGTCACCACGAGTCGGTGCTGCGCTCGCACCGCTGGCGCACCGCGGCGAACTCCGCCGCGTACCTGACCGGCTCACTGCGCCCGGGCATGAGCGTCCTGGACGTGGGCTGCGGACCGGGCACGATCACCGCCGACCTGGCCGAGCTGGTCGCCCCGGGCCGGGTCACCGCCGTGGACGCCGCCGAGGACGTCCTCGCGCAGGCCCGGGCGTACGCCGGGGAACGCGGCCTGGAAGGCATCGAGTTCGGCGTGGCCGATGTGCACGCGCTGGACTTCCCCGACGACTCCTTCGACGTCGTCCACGCCCACCAGGTGCTGCAGCACGTGGGCGACCCGGTGCGGGCACTGCGCGAAATGCGCCGCGTGTGCCGCCCCGGCGGGATCGTCGCCGCGCGCGACGCCGACTACGCGGCGATGACCTGGTTCCCCGAGGTGCCCGGCCTGGACGACTGGCAGGGCGTGTACCGGCGGGTGGCCCGCGGCAACGGGGGCGAGCCGGACGCCGGGCGGCGGCTGCTGTCCTGGGCGAAGGCGGCGGGGTTCACCGACATCACGGCGACGGCGAGCGCATGGTGTTACGCGACGCCGGACGAGGTGACCTGGTGGAGCGAGCTGTGGGCCGACCGCACCACGGCGTCCTCGTACGCGGGCATCGCCGTGGGCGGCGCGCACACCACCGCCGCCGCGCTGGTGGAGATCGCCGCGGCCTGGCGCGCCTGGGGCCGGGAGCCCGACGCCTGGTTCTCGGTCCTGAACGGCGAGATCCTGTGCCGCGCCTGACCCGGCGCCGCGCCTGACCCCGCGCCGGGGCGGCCCGCGCCGCCCCGGTGACCCCGGCTGCTCCCGCGGCCCCGGCGACCCCGGCGGCCCTGGCGACCCCGGCAGCCGCGGCCCGCGCCGCTCCGGCCCGTGGCCTCAGTCCCGGGGCGGACGCATCCGGAAGTCGTAGCGCTGGGGCAGCGGGCGGTCGGTCAGCGCCGACCACACCTCGCCCAGCTCCTCGTCCCCCTCGCGGAGGTCCGCCACCTCGAAGCCCTCCTCGAACACCCGCAGCGCCGCGCCCACATGCCCCTCCGCCGCCAGCATCCGGGCGGCCAGCAGCAGGAAGCGGCCCTGTTCGCGCAGGGCGGGGCGCAGCCGCTCCCACACCGCGCGGGCCCGGGCCGGGCGCCCCGCCGCCAGCAGCGCGGTCATCGCCTCCCGGCCCAGCGCCGACTCGGCGGCCGTCCAGGCCGCCCCGCCCCGGCTCTCCTCGGCCAGGTCCGCGAAGGCCTCCGCGTACCGGTCGGCCGCCCGCTCCCGATCGCCCGCCAGCCGGTCCGCGACCGCCATGCAGCGCAGCAGCGGCCACCGCGAGGGCGCCAGCGCCAGGCCCCGCTCCCAGCTGCGCACCGCCTGGGCCACATCGCCCGCGTGCCACTGGGCGACGCCGAGGTGGTATTCGGTCAGCGGGTCCGCCGGGGCCGTCTCCAGCATGTCCCGCCAGTGCGCGGCGACCAGGCTCGGCCCGGGCGGGGTCACCCGGCGCGGGCTCGGGAACACCCCCGTGCGCCACAGCTCCAGCCAGGGCTCCTGGGCCTCCCCCAGGTCCGCTTCGACGAAGGGGGTGCCCGGCAGCTTGTGCCCGCCGCACAGCACCTCGAGCGCGCCCCAGCCCGACCCGGCGGCCAGCCGCTCTCCCGGTTCGTGGTCGGCGTACGGCAGCCACGCCGCGTACGCCGTGTCCACCCTCTCCCGGGGCAGCGCCGCCTCCAGCGCCCGCCCGGCCTCACCCCGGGCCGCCGTCCAGTCGCCGCCGTGCACCGCCCCGGCCTCCGCGGCCAGCGGCCCGTACGCCTCCAGCCAGCTGAACTCAGCCCCGCCCTCCAGCCGTACGTGCTCCAGCTGGGTCCGGGCGAGCCCGGCCTGGATCTCCGCGTAGCCCGGAGTGCCGGGCTCGGTCAGCCACTCCTGCCAGCGCCGTCCGCCGCGCCCCGCGCCCCACACGAAGAGCTTGCGCCCGCGCAGCCGCGCCGTGGAGGTCTGCGCCAGCCCGTACCCCTCGGCGTCCAGCGAGGCGATCCAGGGGCGGTGCCCGTCCGGCACCTCGTAGAAATAGTCGGCGGGGTACTCGCCGCGCAGCGGGTACGTGCGGTCCGCGCCCTCCCACTCCGGCACCGGGATCCGGCGCAGCGCGCGCTCGTACCCGAAGTGCCAGGCCTCGTCGGCCGGGGCGAGCACCCGGGTGCCCTCGTCCTCCGGGACGGCGGTGTTGGACCACCAGTACACGGGCGCGGCCCGCTCGTGCGGATTGCGCACGCGGACGCCGACGTAGAGGAACTCCGAGTCCTCGGGCAGCCACAGGTCCACCTGGAACGGCAGGTCGCGCAGCCGCTCCCACTCCCACATCCGGACCATCGTGGTGCCGTCGGGCGCGGGAACCAGCGCGGCGTGCAGCGGGGCGCAGGACAGCGTGGTGTGCCCGGTGGCGCCGATGTTCCACTCGATGCCGCCGGAGAACCAGGCGCCGTTGAGCGCGAAGGCGGCAGGCTGGAACACCGGGTTGCGGTAGAGCAGTTCGCGACCGGTCGACAGGTGGACGATCGAGTGGACGCGGCCGCCGAGCGAGGGCAGCACGGTCACCCGCAGGTGCTCGTTCTCCAGCACGATGCTCTCGAACTCGCGCTCGGCGCACTCCCGTTGGTAGCCGTCGAGCATCCGCACCGGCAGCAGCGATCTGAGCGGTCCGTAGCCGATCTGCCGGACCATCTCGCGGGGCAGCCCGCCCTGGGAGCGCTCGTCGAGCGCGTGGATCTCGGTGGGCCCGCCCAGGACGGGCAGGGGGTTCTCGGGCCCCAACGGGGCTGCGGGCAGCGTCAGTACGGAGCGTCGGACGATCGTGGCCATGAGGGAAATGGAACACGCCACGGCGGCCGAAGCACAGCCATACGGCGGATCACACCCGGTCAGGATTACGCAAAGGCCCCGGCCACCAGGTCCGCGAGGAGCGCCCCCGCACTGGAGTCCGGGTCGAGGTCGGGGTCGTAGACGGTGACGTTCAGCCCGACGCAGCGCGGGGACTTCACGAGGACGGCGAGCAGCTCGCCCAGTTCGTCGGGGAGCAGTCCGCCCGGTTCGGGACTGTCCACGGCGGGCATCACGCCCGGGTCCAGGGCGTCGGCGTCCAGGTGCACCCAGAACCCGGCGGTGACCGGCGGGCGCAGCCCTTCCAGCGCCACCCGGGCCACCGGTCCGGCCCCGGCTTCCCGGAGCTGCCCGACGGTGACGGCCATGATCCCGGCGGCGGCCAGCTCGGGCAGGTCCGCGTCCCCGTCCCGCAGCCCGAAGAGCCGTACGTCCTCGTCCCGCAGGTAGGGCGAGCGGCCCTCGATGTCGGCCAGGTCGGCCTGCCCGCGCCCGGTGGCCAGCGCCAGCTCCTCGCCGGCAGCGGCTCCGACGGGGCCGTTCACGGCCGCGTTCCCGGGGTGGCGGAAGTCGGCGGAGCCGTCGATGGCGGCCAGCCCGTACCGTCCGAGCCGGCGCATGGCGAGGCAGGCGCCGAGCTGGATCGAGCAGTCCCCGCCCAGGACGACCGGGAACTCCCCGTCCCGCAGGTGCTTCTCGATCCGGTCGGCGAGGGCCACGGTGTACGCGGCGAGGGCGGGGGCGTGGAAGACCCCGTCGCCCTCGCGCCAGTCGCCGCGGTCGTAGCGCGGCGGTACGAGGACCCCGCCCTCGCGCGCGCCGAGCCGGGCCAGCAGGCCCTGTTCGCGCAGTGCCCCGGCGAGCTTGTAGACCCCGGGGACGGCACCGGGGGCGGGCGGGCGGAGACCGAGATTGGACGGGGCGTCGAGGAGCACGATCGTTCGCATCTCCTCATCCTGCGTGATGCCGGGCCGCCGGGTCGAGCATCTCCGCGGTGATGGCCCAGCGTTCGTGGTCGCGCCACGCCCCGTCGACGTGGAGGAAGGCGGGTGAGAGGCCTTCTCGGCGGAATCCGAGGCGGCGGACGAGGGCGATCGACGCGGTGTTCCCGGGCTGGATGTTCGCCTCCAGCCGGTGCAGCCCGAGCCCGGGCCCGGACCCGGGCGGTCCGGCGGCGCCCGGTGCGGGGGCGCCCGGCGGCGGATCCGTCAGGGCGTGGCCGAGCAGCAGTCCCAGCGCCTCGGTGAGCAGCCCCCGTCCGGCGGCGTGCGCGAAGACCCCGTAGCCGATGGCCCCGCACCGGAACGCCCCGTGCACGATGTTGTTCACGTTGACGAACCCGGCGATCGCTCCGCCGTCGCGCTCGCACACCAGGAACCCGGCGCGGGTGCCGTCGTCGCCGCTCAGCCGGGCCGCGAAGGCCGCGTACTCCTCGGGCGTGTCCGGCGGGAACAGCCACGGCCGGTGCAGGTCGCGGCTCTCGCGCACGCGCCGGGTGAACTCGGGCCCGTCGGCGGCCCGGATGCGCCGCAGCCCCACCCGGGGCCCTTCGGCGACGTAGGGGACGTGCGGGACGTAGGGGACGTGCGCGACGTAGGGGGCATGCGGGACGTGCGGGGTGTCGGGCATCCGTCCACGCTAGGCCGTCTCAGGCCCGCAGCTCGAGCCGGGGGATGTCCGGGCGCTCGAACCCGAAGGTCTGGGCGTACAGGGAGAGTTCGGCCTCCAGGGCGCGGACGATGGTGTCCGCCCGGCGGAAGCCGTGGCCCTCGCCCTCGAAGGCGAGGTAGGCGTGGGGCACCGAGCGGCCCCGCATGGCGGCCAGGAAGCGTTCCGCCTGGGAGGGCGGGCACACCGCGTCGTCCAGGCCCTGGAGCAGGACGAACGGCGCGGTGATCCCGTCCGCGCGGGCCAGCGGCGAGAGCTCGCGGCAGCGGACGGCCAGGGTTTCGGGCGGCCCGGCGAGGCCGTCGATGTACCGGGATTCCAGGTCGTGGGTCTCGGCGGCGAAGCCGATGAGGTCGAGCACCGGATAGCTGACCGTGCCGCAGGCGTACAGGTCGGTCGCGGCCAGCGAGGCCGCCGCGGTCCAGCCGCCCGCGCTGCCGCCGCGGATGGCGAGGCGGGCCGGGTCGGCGGTGCCCTCGGCGGCCAGCGCGCGGGCCACCGCGGCGCAGTCCTCCACGTCGACCACGCCCCACTGCTCGCGCAGCCGCTCGCGGTAGGCCCGGCCGTAGCCGGTGGACCCGCCGTAGTTGACCTCGGCCACCCCGATGCCGCGGGAGGTGAAGTAGGCGATGTGCAGGTCGAGTACGGGCGGCACGTGGTCGGTGGGCCCGCCGTGCGCCCACACCACGTACGGCGGGAGTTCGTCGGCGGCGGCGCGCAGGGTGGGGTGGTGCGGCGGGTAGACGTGCGCGTGGATCTCGCGGTCGTCGGGGCCTAGGAAGGTCCGGCTCAGCGGTTCGGGGTAGTACGCCGGGTCCACCGGGCCGGGCCCGCGGCGGCCGCCCCCGCTGCCCACGGGCCGGGCGTGGCCGCTCGCGGTGTCCAGCTCGACCACCTCGTACGGACTGCGGGGGCTGGCCGCGACGCCGTAGACGCGGGTGTCGTGCGCGGCCAGGGTCGGCTGCCAGGCGGTCCAGGGGCCGGCCGCGTCCACCAGGTCGCCGGTCTCCGGGTCGAGGACGGCGAGCACCGAGGAGCCCTGGCCGTGGAGGACGGCCACGGGGCCCTCGGCCAGCGGCGCCAGCCAGCTCAGGCCCGGCTTCCAGAGCGGGCCGCCGAACTCCTCCTCGCGCGGGCAGAGGTTGACGGGCTCCCCGCCGGTGAGGCCGACCCGGTACGGGTTCCACCAGCCGCCCCGGTCGCTGACCGCCAGGAGGCTTCCGTCGGCGGCCCACGCGGCCTGGGCGACGGCTTCGTCCGGGCCACCGAGCACGGTACGGATCCCGGTGAGGCCGCCGTCACCGCTCACCTCGGCCAGGAGCAGCTCGGTCCCGTCCCACGGCATCCGCGGGTGGTCCCAGACCAGCCAGGCCGCCCGCAGCCCGTCCGGCGAGAGCCGGGGTCCGGTGCTGAACCGGTGCCGGTCATCGGTGAGTTCGCGCACCGCCGACCGGTCGTCGGCGGCGGATCCGTCCAGCGGTACGGCCGCCAGGACCCGGCGCACATCGGTCGGGGCGGGCCCGGTGAACTCCTCCATGACGCACCACGCGGCGCCCCCGCGCAGCACCGGGTCCACCCAGCGCAGCCCGGCGCCCGCCCGGCCGAGGGGGGTGAGCGGGCGGGGCCGGGCGCCGGGGGCGTCCGGTGCGTACGCGTAGAGCCGCTGGTCGTCGAAGTGCGTGAAGACCACCAACGGGCCGGATCCGTCGGCCTGTTCGATGCCGGCCCAGGGCATCCCGCCGTATTCGGTGAAGCGGCTGCGCACGTTCCACGGCGCGGGCAGCACCGAGGTCGCGGGGCCGCCGTCGGCGGGCCGGCGGACCAGGGTGCGGCGGCCGCCCTCCCCGGGGCGCGGCTCCGTCCACCACACCTCGGGGCCGACCGTGCCGACGTACTCGGGCCGCCCGTCGTGGGAGGCGGCGAGCGCCGCGTCGATGGGCGAGGGCCAGGTGCCGTAGGGCGCGGTCGGCACGGCGGGGACCATCACAAGGTCCGCAGCGCGCGGTCGAGGACCCGGACCCCGAAGTGCAGGGCGTCGACGGGGACCCGTTCGTCCACTCCGTGGAAGAGGGACCAGTAGTCGAAGCCGGGGGGCAGCTTGAGCGGGGAGTAGCCGTAGCCGGTGATGCCGAGGCGGGAGAACTGCTTGGCGTCGGTGCCGCCCGCCATGCAGAAGGGCACCACGTGGCCCTCGGGGTCGAAGTGCTCGACGGCCTCGCGCAGGATTCCGAACGTCCGTCCGTGGACCGGCGCTTCGAGGGCCGTCTCGCGGTGGTGGAACTCCCAGTCCACGTCGGGTCCGGTGAGCGCGTCGAGGGTGGCGCGGAACTCCGGCTCGCCGCCGGGCAGCGTCCGGCCGTCGATGTAGGCGGTGGCCTGGCCGGGGATGACGTTCAGCTTGTAACCGGCGCTGAGCATGCTGGGGTTGGCGCTGTTGCGCACGGTTCCCTCGACCAGCAGGGCGGCGGGTCCGAGCCGCGCCAGTACGGTGTCGAGGTCGAATCCGGGGGCCCTCGGGTCGATGGACAGGCCCTGGAGCGCGGCGAGTTCGGTGAGGCAGGCGGCGACGGTGTCGGTGATGCGCACCGGCCACGCGTACTCGCCGATCCGGGCGACGGCGGCGGCGAGCCGGGTGACGGCATTGGCCCGGTTGGGCTTCGAGCCGTGCCCCGCGGTGCCGCGCGCCGTCAGCTTCAGCCAGGCGGTGCCGCGTTCACCGGCCGCGATGGGATAGATGGCGCTGCCGGGTCCGGTGTGCACGGTGAAGGCCCCGGATTCACTGAGCCCTTCCGTACAGCCCTCGAAGAGGTGGGCGTGCTCTCCGGCGAGGAAGTCGGAGCCGTCGACGGCACTGTCCTCCTCGTCGGCGGTGAACGCGATCACGATGTCGCGCCGCGGCCTGACCCCCGCGCGGGCCCAGGCCCGGACGACGGACAGGATCATCGCGTCCATGTTCTTCATGTCGACGGCCCCGCGGCCCCAGACGACCCCGTCGCGGACCTCGCCCGAGAAGGGGTCCACGCTCCATTCGGCCGCCTCGGCGGGCACCACGTCCAGGTGGCCGTGGACGAGCAGCGCCTCGGCCGTGGGATCGGTGCCCGCGATCCGGGCGACCACGTTGGTGCGGCCCGGGGTGCGCTCCAGCAGGACGGGCTCCAGCCCGGCGGCGGCGAGGCGTTCGGCGGCGTATTCGGCGGCGGGGCGCTCCCGGCAGTCGCCGCCGCCCCGGTTGGTCGTGTCGATGCGGATCAGACCGGAGGTGAATTCGACGACCTCGTCGAGCGCGAGCGCGTCGACGGCCGGTCCCGCCGCGTCCCCGGCGCGCCCCGTATCCCTCGCGGGCGCCGCGTTCCCCACACCTGCCACGTCCACCGTGTCCGTCCCGTCGAGAACCTGTTCCATGTCACCCATACTGCTCCTCCACCGCCGCGGAGACGATCGTCGTGACCGTCTTGAAGGTCCGGATCCCCTCGTACATCGCCCCGCTGGTGTAGGCGATCCTGCGCTCACCGGTCCGCTCGACCCCCGGCACGACGGTCGCCGACATCGCCAGGTGCTCGGCGTCGAACTCCACCTCGACCGTGAAGGGGCCGCGGGCCACCGGCTCGTGGCGCACGGCGAGCGCGGTGGCGGCCTTGGCGGCCGTGCGGATGTCGGCGGCGGTCCGGGCGGGGGTGCGGCACACCGCGGCGTAGCGCGAGACGTGGTCCTTCACGGCGACGGTCCGGGCGTGCGGGGCGTACCCGGCGGCGTCGCGGCAGGTGAGGTCGTCGCCGGTGACCAGGACGACGGGGACGCCGTATTCGGCGACCACGAGGGAGTTCAGGCGTCCCTCGCTCGCGCGGACGCCGTTCACCCAGACGCCGGTGATGGAGTTGGCGAGGTAGGTGTGGGCGAGGACGCCCTCTTCACCCGCTCCGGTGTGGTAGCCGACGAAGGCGATCCCGTCGACGTCGCCGTGCTGGACCCCTTCGACCATGGAGAGGGCCTTGTGGCGGCCGGTGAGCATCTGGACGCGCTCGTCGAGCCGCTCCAGCAGCAGGTTGCGCATGGTCCAGTGGGCTTCGTTGACGAGCACCTCGTCGGCGCCGCCGTCGAAGAAGCCGAGGGCCGCCGCGTTCACGTCGGAGGTGAACAGCGCGCGGCAGCGTTCCCACTGGGGCGTGCCGGGCAGGACGTCCGCGGGCCAGGTGACGCCGGTGGCGCCTTCCATGTCCGCGGAGACGAGGATCTTCATCAGGGCCCCCGGACGGTCGGTCACGACACAGGTGCCACAGCCTATCCAGGGCCCCCGCCGGCGCCCAGGGTACGGCGCGCCGGTCGCCGGGCCCGCGGGCCGCGGTCGCCCGCGCGCCGGGAAGTCCACTCGAACCGGTGAGCCGCCCGGAGCGCGCCCACCGGTCCGCGGGAGGGGAAGGGCCGGCGAGGGGGCCGGCGAAAGGGGCCGGCCGGGGCTAGCCCTTCTCGACCTCGGTGGCCAGGTTCTCCAGCACGCTGTCGTAGATCCGGCCCAGGCCCTTGGGCGCGAAGGTGCGCTCGAAGAAGCCGCCGATGCCGCCCGCGCCGTTCCACACGGTGCTGACCACGGCCCTGGACTTGCCCGCGCCCGCCGGGGTCACGGTCCAGGTGGTGACCATGGAGGAGTTGCGGTCCTTCTCCACGAGCTGCCCGTCCGTGGGCTCGGTGACCTCCAGCAGGCAGTCGCGCACGCGCTTGCTGGTGGCCTGGAGCTTCCAGTGGACCAGGGTGCCCTCGCCGTCGCCGCCCTCGCGCACCTCGTACTCGCTGAAGTGCTCGGGGAGCAGCTTGCCCCGGGTGCCGCTGTAGTCCGCCAGCGCGTCGAACACGGTCTCCGCGTCAGCCGCGATGACCCGCTCCGTGGTGGCCTCGACCTGCGCCATAGCTGTTCCTCCAGCAGTTGTGTTCACTCGTCCCCCGCAAGCCAATCACCTCCTCGTCGACCGCCCAAATCCGGCTCCGCCGCCGCCCCGGTACTCCATCTGCGGCCGGGGGCGCCGCTGAACCGTCATCAGATCGGGCCAATACGCCGCACAATCCCGGCTTGGGCCCGCCGGTTCCGGGACGATTCCCCCCAGAACCCTCGGCTGGGAGGCCCCATGATCCGCCCCTTGACGAAGCGCGCCGCGGTGCTGCTGTCCGTCGCCACCGTCGCCACCGCCCTCGCGAGTCCGGTCACGGCCGCCGCCCCGGCCGGTCCGGCCCTGCGCTGGACCGACTGCAAGACGGCGCGTTACCCGACGCTCCAGTGCGCCACCCTCCCGGTGCCGCTGGACCACGCGCATCCCGAGGGGCGCCGGATCTCCCTCGCCCTGACCAGGGTCCCGCACACCGGCAAGACCTCCCAGGGGCCCCTGCTGGTCAACCCCGGCGGCCCCGGCGGCAGCGGGCGCGCCCTGGCCGGGTACGTCGCCGCCGCGCTCCCCAAGGCGGTGGCCGCGCAGTACGACGTCATCGGCTTCGACCCGCGCGGCGTCGGCAAGAGCGAGCCCGTCCTGGACTGCGGCGGGGACCACTTCAAGCCCGTACGCCCGGACTCCGTGCCCCTCGACCCGGCCGTCGAGCGGGCGAACCTGGAGCGGGTGCGGTCGTTCGCCGAGTCCTGCCAGTCCCGGCACGCGGACGTCCTCCCGTACATCGACACCGTGTCGGCCGCCCGCGACATCGAGCTCATGCGGGTGGCGCTCGGCGCGCCGCGGATCAGTTACTTCGGCTACTCGTACGGGACGTACCTGGGCGCCGTCTACGCGAAGCAGCACCCGGAGCGCGTGCACCGGCTGGTGCTGGACTCCATCGTCGACCCGGGCGGGGTCTGGTACGGCGACAACCTCGCCCAGGACCGCGCCTTCAACGCCCGCCACAAGGCCTTCCTGGCCTGGGTCGCCCGCTACGACGCCCAGTACCACCTGGGCACCGACCCGGCGGTGGTCGAGAAGCGCTGGTACGCGATGCGGGAGGCCCTGCGCGTCGACCCGGCGGGCGGCAAGGTGGGCGCGGCCGAGCTGGAGGACACCTTCATGCCGGGCGGCTACTACAACGGCTACTGGCCGAACCTCGCGGAGGCCTTCGCCTCCTACGCGGCGCGCGGTGAGACGAAACCCCTGGTGGCCGCCTACGAGAAGTTCGGCGCGGTGGAGCCCTCGGCGGGCAACAGCTACAGCGTGTACACGGCGGTCCAGTGCCGGGACTCGGCCTGGCCGAAGGACTGGAACACCTGGCGCGCCGACATGTGGCGCACGCACGCCGAAGCGCCCTTCATGACCTGGAACAACGCCTGGTACAACGCCCCCTGCGCGTTCTGGCCGACGGCGCCGCTGGCCGCGCCGGACGTCACCAACGCAGACCTGCCGCCCGCCCTGCTCTTCCAGGCCACCCTGGACGCGGCGACCCCGTTCGAGGGCGGGGCGCGCATGCGCGACAAGCTCAAGAACTCGGCCCTGGTCGTCGAGGAGGGCGGCGGCAACCACGGCATCGCGCTCAGCGGCAACGCCTGCCTCGACGAGAAGCTGGCCGCGTACCTGACGACGGGCAAGGCGGCCGACGCGACCTGCGCGGCCCGCCCCGACCCCAAGCCGGCCGCGGCGACCCGCGCGGTGCCGGCGACCGCGGGCGGCTCGACCCTGCACGGCATGCTGGGCTTCCGCGGCTAGGGCCGTACGCCGGAAGGTTCTCCGGCGTACGGGGCGGGCCTAGGGGGTGTCTGACGGATGTGCGTGGGGAAGGAGGGGTGTCCGGTGCGTGCTCTCGGTGCGCCGACCGGAGGCCCGTGTACTGGACGTACT
>NZ_JBEOXE010000111.1:0-15164 GCF_040296485.1 Streptomyces sp. NPDC002138
GTCGAATTCGCGGAGGTCCGGCGGCGCGGTCATCCGGCGGATGCGCATCCGGGAGCCGGCCTCGTCGATCAGGTCGATCGCCTTGTCCGGGATCCTGAGCGCTGCGCGCTCAGGACTGAACGGCCTCGCTGCGCTCGGCCGGGGCCCTTCGGGCCCAGGCTCTGCGCTTCGCTCCGAGCCATCGCCGGCCTTCGGCCGGAGTCCTGCGCTTCGCTCCGGACTGGCTCTGGTTCCGCTGCGCTCCACCAGAGCGGGCCCGCTACGCGGACCTCAGGGCTCCCGCGCGGAGCGCGGGAGGTGACCCCGTTTCACGGGGCCCGGGCCGCTGGCCCGTTGGGCGGGTCCGCTGCGCTCCCCCACCCAAAGTCCTTCCGGCTCCGCCTCCAGGACCAGCCCGCTCCGCGGGCCCGCCAGCAGCAGAGGGGGATCGGTGCCGTCCCGAACTTCTGCTCGCCCTCCGCATCAGCTACCCCCGTAGGACGCCAGCCTGCGCACTTCACCGGCTTGACGAACCCCGTCAGCGGGATGTTCCGGGAGTGAGGGGAAGGCGCACGGCTGCAAGCCTGAGTCGAGACAGCCGAGCCTGTCTCGCCGAAGGTTCTGCGCGGGCTTCGCGTCGGGTCACTCGATCCAAGTCCTCCAACGCGCCGGCTCCTCACATACCCCCGACTCAAGGGCCTGCCGATACGCCTCCTTCCAACTGGTCCCCCCTCCAAACATCAGAACGCACTCCTGAGGGACCGGCTGAAGCCCATACCAGCAGGCGGATATCACAAAGACCATGAGGAACGCGGCAAGAGGATGCCTCCACGTAGGAGGCCCCGTAAGAGGCTGGATCACCCCAAGACCCTAAACACAGCCCCCAACAGACCCCCCAGGGGGTACACCCGACCCATCGAGTGCACCCGCTCCGCGGGCCAGCCGACGGCAATGAGGGGGCCGAGCCCCATCAGCCCGGTCGAGACCGCCCCCCTTCGAAGCGGGTACCTGAGGCCTGCGCTCCACCAGAGCGGGCCTGCTGCGCAGGCTCCGGTACTCCCCGCGCCGAAGCACTGAGCAGACCCAGCAGAGCAGCCTTCCAAGCAGAATGCTTCAATCTGAATCAGAGCTAGACTCTGGAAAGATCACCTCGTGCCAGATCCACCGACCTGCGACAGCTGGTGTCACGGACCAGTGAAACTGCGCAGCGCCCACCCAACCTGAGCAGCCCACGCACACCGATATCAGGTGCGGTCGTAGGCGACCTTTGCAAGCTGAATGGCCTGATCACGGGTCGCTTCGTCCACGATCTGAACGCTGATGCGGTACTCGTGGTTGCCGCCTTCAAGCCGGTAGGCGGCAGGCGCGAGACGACCGAGCAGCTCGTCGTCCGTGTTATAGGGAAGCCGCAGGTTGATCACGCCGTTGTGTGCGTACACGTACGCGAACGCCCCCTTCGGCGAGCCCTGCCGACGCACCCTCAGATAATCCCCGTAGTCCAGCGCCGACTCCGGCTCGGCCCGCTGACGCCTGATGCCGTGGACCTTGGCATCGGGCCAGGAAGTGGCCTCAGCGAGGAACTCGACGAAGCGAACGGCCGCCGGGTTGCCGCGGAGAAGCGCGCGCACTGTCTCCTGCCCTTCAACTGCGACACCCGGGATCGCGACCTCAGCAGAGCCCACGGACGGAACCGAGACCCCACTCACAACGCCCGCAGCCGACCCGCCCCCCTGGGCAATCAGCTGCTGGACAGCCTGGGATGCATCGAACTCCGCAGCTGTCCCCTCAAACTGAAACACGGTCAGTTTCATAATTTCCCCCTATCTGAGTACGTAGCAAAGTTAACTCTACCTGAGTTCCACAGTTCTGACTGAGCTCCTCTGACTATGGGGAAGTTGAACATAGTTTCGGCCAGTCACCGCACTTGATGCCTGCAACCAGCGAATCGGCTCCGAACACCTGGCTACAGGTAGTGGGCGGCTCCGGCATAGGACATGCCCAGTGCCTCAGTGAGCTGCTTGATGTCAAGCTCATCAGCGAGGGTGAGCAGACGTGTGGAGCGCAGGATGCGAGGCAGCAAGTGGACAGGGGCCAGGCTGTCGCGGACATGTGCGGCGCCGGCCGGGCCGATGGCCGTTCTGGTCAGGCGGGTCACCAGCACGTACGGGTTGTCCGTACGCAGCGCAGCCCGGTGACCGAGGCAGCCCGCGAGTGCGTTCCAGGTCGCCGTGTCGAGTTCGATGTCGATGGAGCGGCCAGGAAAGCGGACCGTGCGGCAGGCGGTGCTGATCTGGTCGAGGGTGAGGAGGCGGAGTTCGGTGGTGGTCGCGGCGTGGAGAAGCGCGGCCAGGCCGATGAACGCCTCATGCGGGTGGACGTCCGCGCCGTTGCTCCAGCGCCGGTAGAGGACACGCTGTTCGGCCAGGGTGAGGGTGGTGCCCCGAAAGCCGCGTGATTGTGGGGCGTCGAGGAGCGCGGCGGCGTTGTGGAGGACCACGCCGGTGCGGTGGACGTGGGAGAAGAACTGGCGCAGTCCCGCCAGCCAAGAGGCCCTGCGGGCTGGGTTGCGGGCGAGGAACGTCTCCAGCTCCGTGATGCTCAAGGCTGCCCACGTGGTGTGTCCCTGGGCATAGGCGTAGCGGGCCAGATCGCGGATGGTGTCGAGGCGGACCTCGATGGTCTTCAGCCGATTCGGTCGCAGCCCCAGCCCCTCAGCACGCTCACGCTGGACCAGCAGGGCCTCGGCGAAGCTGCGGGCGGCGGGGCGCAGCGGGGCGGGGACGGCTTGGATGCGGCGCTCCCGGCGGGCGGCCGCTCTCGCCTCCTCGGCTTTACCGGGCACTTCGAGAAGGTGCTGGGCGTGGAAGAAGTCGGTGAGGGGCCGCCCGAGCCAAGGAGTCCTGCGGCGTGCGTGGCTGAGGAGCGTGTGCGGGTCGATGGTGCCGGTATCGAGGATCAGACGGGCAGTGTGGGCGACGGCGTCCGCGGCGTAGAAGGCATGCCGGTGAGTCGCCAGGTGGGCGGTGAAGGCGCCCCACCAGGAAGGTATCTGCGGCAACCTTCCGGCCCAGCTGGCCGCACGGGTTTCCACCGTGTGCGGCGAATGCTCGTAGCAGGCCTTGCACATCCCACGCGCCCACTGAGCCAGGGCCCCGCATCCCGAACAGGCGACGGGAGGGCCGGCCTTCGCGGGATCGGAGCACGGCCGACACCACTGGGTGGCGGCCTCCAGGGTCCGACGGCGTCCGCAGCGCCGGCACGGGCCAACTGCAGGGCACCCCGCTGCACGGCGACGGCACGCTGCGCACGTCTCCTCCGCAACACGCCTGCCCCCACCACAGCCCGGACACGTACGCGAGCACCAGGCGCAACGGCCGGTGCCCGGGCGCAGCCAACGCAGCTTCGTACAGCCCGGGCACCGGCCCTGGGCGGCGTCGGGAACAGAGGCTGCCATGCGATGGGATCCAAGCGTGTGGTGGGACAGGCGTGGGTTCTTGTGGTCAGAGCGGAGGCAGCGACCGGCGCGAAGAGTCTGGTTGGGGCTGATGTGTGGCTGGCGATGCTCGGGGACCCTCCGGCTTCGACGACCGCGGCCCTGTCGACACCGAGGCCAGAGCTGCAGAATCCGCCATGGGGTGCAAGATGAGCAGATCGCCGGGAGCACAGCCGAGAGCCGTGCACAGGGCGGCGAGCGTGGACAGCTTCACCTGGACGGGCTGCTTGGTGAACAGCGCGGACACCGACGCGGGCGACAAGTCCACTCCAGACCGCTCTGCCAGCAGTCGGCGCAGCTGGGTTCCCGTCCACACACCGCGCTCCGCCGCGGCCATCCGCAGCCGCCACTCCACTCCCGCACCGACCACGGAAGCCGCGTCCCGTGCGGGCGGATCTGATCCGATCATCTGCTCGGTCTCCTGTCCTGCCTCAGCCGGCCAGTTCACGGACTGCCGAGTCCGTCACGCGCCGCCAGGCGTCCTCGATGAACGTCTGTGATGGCTTCACATACGACATCGTCGAGGCGATGTGGCGGTGGCCGAGGAGCTGCTGGACCGCGATCAGGTCCATGCCCCGCTCGTACTGATGCGTCGCGCACGCCCGGCGCAGCGCATGTGGCGTGAACCGCTCGTCCCAGCCGCGGCCCTCAACGTCCAGCAGGCGGGCCAGACGATCGCGTACCGTCCCCGGCTTGAGCGCCTGGCCGTCGTCGTCGCAGAACAGCGCAGCGGTAGGAGGGAACAGCGGGCGGACATCGGCCAGATACCAGGCCAAGATCCGGTCCAGGCCATCAAGCATCGGAGCCCACCTGGGGCGCGGCCCCGATGTGTTCGCCGCCTTCCCGAACCGCACATGCAGCTTCCCCGACGGCCCCAGCCCCGGATGGACGTCGCACAGGTCCAGGCTCACGAGCTCGCTCACCCGGAGCGCCGAGTGGTACGGCGTGCGCAGCAGCGCGTAGTCCCGCGCCATCGCCCGATACTCCGCTGCGACTGCTACCTGGGCGCGGGTAAAGGCGAAGAAGTCCTTCAGCCGTTCGGCGCTTGGAGGCGGTCCAGTAGGCGAGTCGTCGCCGGCGTGGCGGACGTGGTTGAAGCGGTCCAGGCCGCTGCCGGCGACCGGCATACCGAACCGCGCCCGGACCTGGGAACCGTAACGTTCAGCGACGAACCCGTGGAACGCGCGGAGCATCTGCAGGTACTGGCGGCGTGTACCCGGAGCCAGACCAGCCACCGCCAGGGCGTGGAGCATCTCATCCACGTCCTCCGCGACCACCTCCCACACCGGGCAGTCGAAACGACCCAGCACACGGGCGAGGAGCGAGCTGTAGCCACGAACCGTCGTCGGAGCGAACCCCCGCACCACCCACGTCCGCGCGAACGCCCCCGCACACCCGGCCTGGTACACCCACGGATCATCCACCGAACCGGCAGCCCCATCAGACGAGACGCGCAATCCGCCCTCGACCAGCCACAAGCCGCCCCGCTCCCCCACACCTACCACGCACCCCGTCTGCCATCGAGTTAAGGCAGCACCTGAACAACCCTCATGCCACCGACAAACCCAACGACCCAGCAGATCAAAAGCAACCCCACCAGCGAAACAACCGGCTCATCCACACGTCTCTCGATTCAGCCACTGAGCCTCATCAACGACCAGCGTACGAGGCTGGGCTGCCAGCGAGTCCAGAAGCAGCCGATCGAACTCAGACGGGTGACGCGGCGGTTCGCCCGGCAGACCCAGCGCGGCGAAGAGTTCGTGGCGCACCGCGCGGGCCGTGGGGCGGGCGCGGAAGGCGATCCGGCAGACCTCCTCGCCCCGGGTCCGCTCCAGCTCACGCAGGCAGACATTCACTGCGAGGGTCTTGCCGACGCCTGCCGGGCCGTGGAGGCACATCATCGCCCTGGCCTCGATCGTGTCTGCGATGTTCTCCCGCGCGGCCAGGAGCGCCCGGGTCGTGACGACCGCGGCGTCCGCGAGCTGGGTGTAGTGGTCGGTTTCCCGCGGCGGCAGCTGGCTCGTCATCGCTTCTCTTCTCGGGCGGCGTGGCGGAGGGAGGCCGGGGTGTTCCAGTCGTCAGGCGGTGGGGCGGGCGGAATGAGGTTCGGCAGGGCCAAGGCTGCCATGTCTCTGTCGGCGGACTCTGTGAGTTCCTGATCTGCTTGGGCTGCCGTGACGGCGCCCAGGCGCTGCGCGGGCGTGGGCGTCGTGGCCGGGGCGAAGCGCTGTCGGCGCAGGGCCTCGGCCTTCTTCGTCTCCTCGCGCAGGCGGCGGGCCCGTAGGGTGCGGGTGCGGCGCAGCTCGTCGAGCTGTTCCGGGGTGGCAGCGTCGGCAAGGTGGGCAGTGCCCAGGTGGCGGCCCGCCGGGTCGCAGACCTCGATCTCGTGGTCATGGTGGGGCATGTGCCGGATCCGGACGCTGCGCCCTGCCTGGCCGGCCATCCACGCGCCGAGGTAGTCCCGGCCATGCCAACGGACGCCGTGGCTGCTCAGCTTCCGGACCCGGCCGTCGTCCTCCAGCATCAACCCCCACAAGGCGGCCTCAGGAATGTCCGACAGGGGCGTGGGATCGGCCTGCCAGGCCTCGAGAGGGGTCCGCCCGGCAAGGCCGGCGGGACGGTGCTCGGTGTTCCACCAGCGCGCCCAGTCCAGGACCTCGGCAGTGAACTCCGCGAAGGTCAGCGGCACCGGCTCGTCGGGCTTGGGCTTCTTCTTGGCAGGCCGGGGCTTGGGGGTGAGGGTGTAGCCGGGCAGGACGGCGAAGAGCATGCGGTCCGCGCACCGGTTGAGGTTCTCCACCGTGCCCTTCAAATGAGGGCTGTACGCAGGCAGATCCTCGCGTTTGGTATCCAGGTCGGTGAAGGCGCCAAGGACGGTCTTCGACAGGAAATCCCGGCCGCGGTCGACCCGCACCTGTTCCGGGATGCCGCCCGCTGGCCCGTACGGGCCCGTGCGCAGCACCGCGGCACGCAGAGCTGCAAGGATCGAGGCCCGGGACGGATGGCCGGGGGTGACCGCGGTACCGGTGATGGTCTTCGTCGCGACGTCGATGAACCACGTCACCCACGGGCGCACCAGCTCCCCGTCCGCGTCAACCACAAGCGGCGCCTGGACGTGATCGGCCTCCCAGGTACGGTTCCGCCACTCCGTCGGGCGACGCCCGAACACATCATGCGCCCGGGCTGCCTCCGGCCCCCGGGCCAGACCCGCGCGTTCACCCGCCGTCAGGTCACGGCGCACCGCACGCAGGAACGTCGACAACGACGGCACCGGATCAAGTAGCGGGACCGCATCCGTCGGCGCACCGCCGGGAACCGCGAGGGCCGGCTCACCAGCCGACGTCCGGGTCCGGACGACCAGCTGCCGGTGGACCGCCGAGGCGTTCCCCCGCCAGTACGCGAGCAGCACCCGTACCTCCGGCGTCACCTCGAACCGGTCCACCGACCGGGCACCCGGAACAGCCCCTGCGTCCGCATCAGCTTCGGCCTGCGCGAGCCACCGCCACACCGTCCGCTCCGACACCCCCAGACACTCCCCCGCAAGGCGCACGTGCCCCCGCGAAAGCCGACGTTGGGCCCGCAGCCACAACAACCGCTGCACAGCGGGCCCCCTCAACACCGCGAGCGCCGGACCCTGGAGCTCAGGTATCGGTTGCGGCGCGGCCAGCGATGCCGGCTCTCCCGCCTCGGATGCACTGATCATGGAAACTGCTCCCTACCGCCCGGTCTTGGTCTCCCTCTTCCGATCCCGCTACGCCGGCCGTTACGGGTAGGGGCCGAGCCGGGCGCAGGCCTGTTCCATCAGCGCGCGGTCCACCCGTACGTCCCGGCCTCTCCTGGACAGGGCATAGACGTGGGAGGTGATCTTCGCCCAGGTACGGAAGTTGCCCCGCGCCACCGTCGCATCCGCCCACCCCACATCCGCCGGATCGACGCCCTCCCACACGTCATGGAACAACGCCAGCATCTCCGCAAGCCGCTCCTGGTCCAGCCCGGGGACCTGGTGCCAGGTCAGCACCCGCGACCGCAACGCCGACGCCCGCGCGATCACCCGCTCCGCGCCCGCCCCACACAGCAGCAACGCAGCCGCCGTACCCGGCTCGTCCCACAGCAGGCGCAAGTAGTCCAGCAGCGGCGGGGACAAGCGTTGCGCGTCGTCGAGGAACAACACCCCGGGGCGCCGCAGCGCCTCTCCGAGGGCGTGGTCCGCCGGCTGCGCACGGTGCGAGAGAGAACCCGCTGCCAGCCCCAGCGCGTCCAGCAGCGACGCGCGCATCTGCGGCAGGCCCGGCTTTACGCCGACCACCGCCCGCCACACCGGAACCCGATCAGGCAGCAGATGCAGCGCCTGCTGCACCGCCACCGTCTTCCCCACCCCCGGCTCCCCGAACACACACCCAATCCCCCGCGCCGCCACCGTGTGCGCCGCAACCTCCACCACCGCAGCCACCCCGGCCGTCGACACCACCCGCGCACCCGGCACGAACAACCGCACCCCATCCCGCGACGGACCAGTGTCCTCCTCGCCGCCTTCACCCGTCCCAGGCCCTGGCGGGGCCACTGGAACCGCGTCGACCACCGGCAGGCCTTCACCCGCCCGTTCAAGCTTCAGCTCGGCCAGGACCCGGTCATAGCGGCCCGCCTCGACCCGGTTCCGCGACGGCCGAGCCACCTCCAGCACCCGTCCAGCCCGCAGATCACGGAGTACCACGCGCTGGAGCGTCGAGAGAGACGGGACGCGCGTGACACCCCACTCCTCCAGCCCACCATCGGCGTGTGCCCGCTCTATCCGCCGATGCAAGCCGGAGACGTTCCCGCCCTCTTCCGCGAGGACTGCCCAGAGCGGCTCGCTCAACGCGAACCCGTCCCGGCGCGGCCTCGCCTCAATCCGCCCCTCCCGCCCCTCAGCGAGCCAACGCCACACCGTCCGCTCCGAGACCCCGGCAAGCTCCGCCGCAACCTTCACATGCAGCCGGGAAACGACCCCCTACTCGTCCACCGCGAGCAGACGCCGAACCACCACACCCCGACCCGCACCAGAGCCCGCAGCCAACGACGCTTCACCAGACGTGGCAGAACCCAACCCAGCAGCCATACCCTCCAGCACAGCCCAAGCAGGCCACCCCGAACACAGGAACTTCCAACCCTGTGACAGCCACACAGTCCACGTGCTACCGGCGAATGACAGCCCCTTGGTCACCCCATGACAGCCATCAGGGACCGAGAAACCACGCTCTACCAGCCCAGAAAACTGTCAGGCACCGATGACGCCCAAGCCCCGCCACCACACCCCCAACTCACACCCGCAACGCGGCCCGCACCGCCTCCGGGTCAGCGGCCTCCACCACCGCCCGCGACCACGACCACTCCCCCGCATCGGCCACCGGGACCAAGCCCGAGCCGACCGCCCACCGCCACGCAGCCACCGACACCCGCAACCGGGACGCCGCCCCGTACACGTCGTACACCTCACGCTTCGCCATGAAACGCACCCCAAACGCACAACACCAGCCCGACCCTCGGACCGCGAACGAACCATGACGAAACACCCCGAAAGCTGTCAAGAGGGCTGCATTCAGGGCGAGTTGGACGCACACCGCACAAACCGCCTACGCGTACGCGAGGACCGCAACCCACCCGAACGGGTCAACCGCAGGACTGGGACCGGGCATGCGAAAGGGGCCGCCCACCACAGGTGGACGACCCCTTTCACCAAGCAGCGAGGAAGCTCGAAGCAGCCCCAGGTGTCGCAACCCCGGACACCGCTTCCATCTCAGTCAGCGCACAGCCCCCACACGCCTCTCACCTGTGGAAATCCAGCCGACCTGACGGAACATCACCGCCACACGCCAATCACACGAAAGCCGCTCATCGCACCCGGAACCCGCTCTTTCGCTCTACGTAGTTGATCCACTTCGCTAAGCTAGTCCGGTTGCCCTCCCAGTGCAGATAGAGCCAGCGATCAGCCCGAGCAAGAAGGAGAAACTCTCGTGTCAGCCTCCCAGGAATCCCGGCTACGCCAAGTGGCTCTAATCAACGGCTCCTTCGAAGAGCCCGCCATCCCCGCTGGCACCCACCAGCTCATCCCTGACGCCTCCCAGACGGATGCGCCCGTCCGGGTCCAGGGCTGGCGGACCACCGCCCCCGACCACACGATCGAAATCTGGCGAGCGCCCTCCCAGGATGTGTCCGCTGCCGTAGGCACCCAGTTCGCCGAACTGAACTCGTACACCGTTTCGACCCTGTACCAGGACTTGGAGACCACGCCGGGCACCACGCTGCACTGGAGTCTGTACCACCGCGGCCGGCTCGCTGAAAACGTCATGGCGCTGGACATCGGCGCGCCTGGCACCATGGTGGAGCAGCGCCGGATGGCTGACGGCAACACCGCCTGGCGCCGCTACACCGGCACCTACACGGTCCCGAACGGGCAGACGATCACCCGGTTCAGCCTCCGCCCGGTCGCGGCAGCAGGCAGCAACCAGGCGCCCGGCAACCTCCTGGACGGGATTTCCTTCGGGACTGAGAAGCCGACCGGGTAGCACGGCCGAGGCGGGCCAGCCCCCTGGAACCCGGAACCCAACGAACAGTGAGCACAGCGGTGCGAGCCGACACCCGGCAACGGTGTCGGCTCGCACCGCCGCGCACCGCTCATCGGTCATCGGTAATCGGTCATGTCGGCAGTGTGCCCGACACCGCCGCGCCGCGCCGCACGAACCAACCACACGCCGCACAAATCCCGACACGCCCACGTGTGACTGAGCGGGATAGTTGACCACAGCGGCGCTCAACTCTGTTGGCGGCCGATGACCTGGGACGTGACAGCCGTTTCCCGCCATCCAGCCACTGAAAATCGCCAATCGCCGTCGGGGCCGCTGGGGCGGTCCGGGCCCTCGCGGATGATCTCCACGATGAGTCGCGAAAGCGTCGCTGACCAGGTGGTGTACGGGACTGGGGCGAGGCTCAGCGTTCGAGATCTCGGCGAAAGAGTACAGAATGCCCCAGCAGGTGGAATTCGCCATCCCCATCCGTTCCTGGACGGCGCCGGAGCTGGAGGCAGCCCGCGAGCGCAACCTCCGCTGGGCCCGCCGGATGGGCTTGGTGAGCAGTGGTGAGGCCGAGCGCCGCTATCTGTTCTCCCAGGTGGCCGATGTCGCCGCCTACTCGTACCCCGGTGCGGAAGGCGAGGACCTCGATCTCGCCTTCGACGTCAATGGCTGGTTCTTCCTCTTCGACGACCAGTTCGACGTACCTCTGGGGCAGTGGCCGCCGGCCGCGACCGTCTGCGAGGAACTGATCGATCTGCTGCACCGCCCACCGGGCACCCCGCCCCTTGTTTCCTCGCCGCTCGCCGATGCGTTTGCCGACGTGTGGCAGCGCATGGCCCACGGCATGTCACCCCGCTGGCAGGAGCGCACCGCGCAGCACTGGATGGAGTACCTGGCCGCGAATCTCACCGAGGCTGTCGACCGGCGGGCCGGCATGGTCCCTGACAGTGAGGAGTGGATGCGCCTGCGCCGCAAGGTGATAGGGGTCAGGCCCTCGATCGACGTGTGCGAGCGGGTCGGGCATTTCGAGGTCCCCGCCCCCGTCGTCTACAGCACGGCCCTGGAGTCCGCCCGGGAGATCGTCACCGACGTGATCATCCTGATCAACGAGGTCTACTCCCTGGAGAACGACGAGGCACGCGACGCCCCCAATCTGGTCCGCTGCCTCATGCGCGAGCGGGGCAGCACGAGATTGGAGGCAATCGACGAACTCCGCAGACGCGCCGATGCACAGGTAGAGCGGTTGGCAGACGTGCGACGCCAGACCGCGCCTCTGAGCCAACGCCTCGGGCTTCCTCGCCTCGCGCAGGAAGCCGCCGACCGGTACATCGACGCGATCTGCGCCTACATGCGCGGCATCTACGACTGGCACCGGCTTGCCGGGCGCTACACAGCCCAGGTTGCGCAGCTGGCATCCCCCGCCACAACGGGCTACCTCAACGTCGAGAACCTTGCCACCAGCGCCGACCCTCCGGCGCCAGGCCGACGATAGGCCGAAACCCCACCAGCGTGCTCAGCCCTGTCTGCTCACCGCCCCGAAGCGAGCACCGCGGTCGCCAACCATGACGCTCAGTGGCCAGGTAGCGCGCATGCCGGGGTGAGCTGGGCGGGGTCGGCCGGTTTTTCCCAGGGTCCCGCGTTCGGTCGGTCGACCGCGCACCCGGCCGGTCACGGTGCTGGCCGACAAGGCGTATTCATCGCGGGCGATCCGTGCGCACTTGCGTCGGCGCGGGATCCGCGCGGTGATCCCTGAGCCCGACGACCAGAAGGCGAACCGCAGACGGCGCGGCCGGCTCGGAGGCCGACCGCGTCACCTCGACCGCGACGCCTACAAGCAGCGCAACACCGTCGAGCGGTGCATCAACCGCCTCAAACAGTGGCGCGGCCTGGCCACCCGCTATGACAAGAACGCCGTGATCTACCGCGCGGGCCTGGTCATCGCCGCCATCCACATGTGGGCCGCACAGTAATCCGAAGGAAACGGTCCAGGGGCAGCGCGGGTGGGCTATGGCTTCAGGCCGGGATCCGGCTGTCTAACCGCAGGCCGAGGAGATCTCCCCGGGAGCCCCTGTTGCGAGCTTTCGTCAGAGAGCCGATTCCTTGGGTTCACGAACCGCCGTCGTAGAAGTCGACAGGGGGATATCCACTCCGTCGTAGTCGAGGATTAGTCCGACCGTGTAAGTCACCTCCTCAGTCGGCACAAGGTCGCCTTCGACGGTGCAAGTTGCCCCCGGCGCCAGGGAAGTGCCACAGGGGCTGGGGCTCGAGTTCTCCGTGAATTCGGGCGGGTAATTGGGGGTGAAGGTGGAGAGGTCTACCGGGGAAGGCCCGTTGTTGGTGAAGGAGAATACGACGGGGTAGGACTCCCCAACAATGCTCTCCTTGGGGAGCGGTGTCTCGACTGTGCCCTGGGCGACGTCGCGCTCGGTCGTCTCGGGCGTGATCCGGATCGGGGCTGGGCCTTTTGCGTTGGGCGTGACCTCGGACATGTCATCTCCTCGTCGGCCGGCTCCCTGCCTACCTGCTCAGAGCCTTGCAGGTACGGAGCGTCAACAGACCCCGACTCTCGGCGGAACGGCTGAGAACCGACGGGGTGGCGTGAAAGTCCCCGACCCCGTGCTCGGTTCCCGAGTGCCCCGAGCCAGCAGACGCTACGGGGGGACCTTGCGGCAACGCTCCGTGGGACCTGCCCAACCGGGTCTCCGGAGGGCGCGTGCGCCAGTAGCACGACGCCGTGGGCCAGCCCGGCAAGATCCGAAAGAGAGGCCCTAGTAGTGCTTTGTTAGGTGGTGTCGTAGGGCTGCCATGGCACGGTTTGCTGGCAGGTCGGGCAGGTGCCGGTCCAGGTCGCGATGAGGTGTTGGAGGAGGTCCAGGGCCTGGTAGAGGGTCAGGCCCTGGCAGGGGCTTTTGGGTTCCTCCGCTGTTCGGTCAGGAACAGGTGGGCGGCGGTGACGAGGGTGACGTGCCGGTGCCAGCCGGCAAACGAGCGGCCCTCGAAGTGGTCCAGGCCCAGAGCGGTCTTCAGCTCGCGGTAGTCGTGCTCGATCCGCCAGCGGGCCTTCGCCAAGCGGACCAGGTCCCTGGCGGGGATGTCGGCGGGCAGGTTCGAGACCCAGTACTTCACCGGCTCCGCCTCGCCCTCGGGCCACTGGGCGATCAGCCACGACAGCGCGATCGTCCCGTCAGCGGCTGGTTTCGGGCGGCGGCCGGCGAGGCGGACCCGCAGGAACACGAAGTGCGAGCTCATGGCTGCTTTAGAGCCATTGCGCCAGGTCAG
This sequence comes from Streptomyces sp. NPDC002138, assembly GCF_040296485.1. Taxonomy (NCBI): domain Bacteria; kingdom Bacillati; phylum Actinomycetota; class Actinomycetes; order Kitasatosporales; family Streptomycetaceae; genus Streptomyces; species Streptomyces sp. NPDC002138. The sequence continues at coordinate 13,300 of NZ_JBEOXE010000111.1, forward strand.
AGTCCGGCCGCTGCTTCGGCCCGCGGCCAGCACATGCTCCCGCAGGGAGATGGGACGGGCGCGGTAGCGAGGCAGCGGGCGGGGCCCGAGCCCGCCGTAGTCGGGCTGGTGCGGCACCGCGTCCAGGCCGTGTGCGGTCATCTCGCCCTTGACCTGCAAGACCCAGGCCAGACCGCGATCGTCCAGACCACGCCGGAAATCGGCGTTCGCGCCGTAGCCGGTGTCCGCGACCAGAACGGCGGGCCGCAGCCCGGTGCCGGCGAGTTCGTCGAGCATGTCCAGTGCGAGCCGCCATTTCGGCTGGTGATGCTCGTTCTCGGGGATCCGGCATGCCTGGCGACGGCCGGCCGCGTCCGGGCCGTCCCAGGACTCGGGCAGGAACAGGCGCCAGGCCAGCGGGCACGAGGCGGTGTCGGAAGCGGCATGAACACTCACCCCGATCTGGCAGTTGCCGACCTTGCCCAGGGTGCCGGAGTACTGCCGGGCCACCCCGGGCGAGGAACGGCCGTCCTTGGGAAAGCCGGTGTCGTCCACCACCCACACCTGCGGCCGCACCGCCCGTACGGCCCGCCAGGCCAGGCGGGCCCGGACTTCCCCGACCGGCCAGGTCGAGGTCGTCATGAACTGCTGCAACTGCTGGTGGTCGACACCGAGCCGCTCGGCCATCGGCTGCATCGACTTCCTACGGCCATCCAGCAGCAGCCCCCGCATGTACAAGGCGCCCTTCTCACGCTGGTCCCGCCGCACCAGCGGCGTGAACACCTCGGAGGCGAACTCCTCCAACCGACCCCGCACCGCCGCAAGCTCCCCAGCCCTCATACAACCAGCGAACTACCAGACACCCCCCGTGACAAGACCAGCTAACAAAGCACTACTAGGCCGTTTCCTTCGGATCATCTGATCGTTGGTTGATGTGTGTCGTTGACTGACGCGCAGTGGGCGCGGATCGAGCCGTTGCTGCCGGAGCGGACGCCGAGGCGGGGTGGGCGGTGGCGTGATCACCGGCAGGTGATCGACGCGATCGCGTTCAAGTACCGGACCGGGACACCGTGGATGGACCTGCCCGAGCACTTCGGGTCGTGGAAGGGAGCCCACAACCGGCTGCGGAAGTGGGCCGCGGACGGGACCTGGGAGAAGGTCTTCACCGCCCTGCTCGCGCAGGCCGACGCCGAAGGCGACCTGGACTGGGTCGTCGCGGTCGACTCCACCATCGTCCGTGCCCATCAGCACGCCGCCGGGGCCCGTCAAAAGGGGCCCCGGACGGCGAGCCCGCCGACCATGCCCTCGGACGGTCCCGCGGCGGACTGACCACGAAAATCCATCTGGCCGCCGACAACCGCTGCCGGCCTCTGGCCTTCCTCATCACACCCGGCCAGGCTGGTGACGCACCCGCGTTCCCAAAGGTCATGGCCCGATTACGGGTTCCGCGGCCGGTCGGCAGGCCGAGAGAGCGACCGGACGTGGTCCTGGCCGACAAGGCCTACTCGTCCCGCGCGATCCGCTCCCACCTGCGGCGCCGCGGGATCCGGGCGGTGATCCCACAGCCCGCCGACCAGGTCGCCCACCGCAAGCGGCTCGGCCGACTCGGCGGCCGTCCCCCGGTCTTCGACCGCGAGGCCTACAAGCAGCGGAACACCGTCGAGCGGTGCATCAACAAGCTCAAGCAATGGCGCGGCCTGGCCACCCGATACGACAAGACCGCCACCATCTACCTCGCCGGGCTCCATCTCGCAGCCATCTTCGTCTGGTCAGCGAGATGATCCGAAGGAAACGGCCTAGTACTGCAACGGTGCTTGCTGTGACGGTTGGGCAGTTTCTGGTGGCGTGTGGCCGCGTCGTTTGTAGTGGCTGACACGTGCCTGGAA
>NZ_JBEOXE010000112.1:0-14572 GCF_040296485.1 Streptomyces sp. NPDC002138
AGTACGTCCAGTACGCGGGCTTCCGGCCGGCACACCGAGAGCACGCACCGGACGCCGCTCCTTCCCCACGGAGATCCATCAGACACCCCCTAGCCGGGGCGCCTCGCGGGCCGCGTCGACGGCCGGGCCGCCGGCCGGACCGGCCGCCACCCGGTGAGCCAGCTCACCGGCCCACCGGACCAGCCCCGGTACGTCGATTCCGGGCGCCCCGTGCACCTCCGCGAGCGAGGCCGCGCCCCGCCGCAACAGCCGGGCCCCGCCCACCGCGTTGCCACGCGCCGCGTGCGTGAGTCCCACCGCGAGCTGCGCGAGCCCCCGCCACAGCGGGGCCTGCTCCGCCGGGCCCGACTTCCAGGCGTCCTCGAACACCTCGTGCGCGTGGAACGGCATCCCCGCGTCCAGCAGCCGCTGCGCCTCGCGCACCGTCTCGGCCGGGGTCCGCACCACCCCCTCGGGCTGCCGCTCGACGCCCGCCTCCCCGTACGGCAGGGGGCGCCCCAGCCCGTCACGGGGCCGCGCACTGCGCGCCCGTCCTTCGTCGTCCCGGTCCCTCGATTGCGCTTCCACGCCCCCATCCTCCCCCCGGACCGTCACGGATGCGGCCACACACCTCGGCGTGGGGTAATGTTGCGCATGCACCGCCGCCGGGGGGAAACCCCAGGTGACAGGGGCACCGGGACGTGGCGCAGCTTGGTAGCGCACTTGACTGGGGGTCAAGGGGTCGCAGGTTCAAATCCTGTCGTCCCGACTCGAGAGAGTCGTAGGTCTGGGGCCGTTTCAGAGAAATCTGGAACGGCCCCTTTCCCGTATTCGGGAACGGATGCCTCCTGTTGGCCGTCCTCCCGTAAGCAGGCGCTGCGACGCTGCATTCGTCTCACTTTATGGTGTGATGACCAGGCTAAAAATGGGGGAGCAGCCGGGGGGCGCTCTCCCACGATCACACGACCAGTGATCGCCGGACCAGTGGGGAAGGAAAACGGGACTCATGGGGGAAGACGGCATCCGGTTCACCGTGCTCGGAGCCGTGCGGGTGGTCCGGGACGGGGGCGTCCTGACCACCGGATCGCCACAGCAGCAGGCGCTGCTGGCGGCGTTGCTCCTGCGGGCGGGCCGGGCCACGCCCGCGCACGAGCTGCTCGCCTCGATCTGGGGTGAGGAAGCGCCGGACTCCGCCCTGTCGAGCCTGCGCACCCACGCCTGGCGGCTGCGCCAGATCGTGGAGGAGGACCGCTCCGCGCCCAAGGTCCTCGTCTCGCTGCGCGACGGCTACCAGCTGCTGGTGCCGCCCCGCTCGGTGGACGCGCTGTACGCCGAGGAGCTGGCGGTCGGGGCCGCGCGGGCCCGGGCGGCCGGCCGGGAGGACGAGTGCGGCAGGCTGCTCGCCGAGGCCCTCGCCCTGTGGAGCGGCGAGCCGCTGGCGGGCGTACCGGGGCCGTTCGCCGAGCAGCAGCGCTCGCGGTTCACCGCGCTGCGGCTCGCGCTCGTCGAGGAGCGCTTCGAGCACGACCTCCGGCAGGGGCGGCACGCGCTCGTCATCCCGGACCTCATCGGCTTCACGCACGAGCACCCGCTCCAGGAGCGGCCGTACGGCTTCCTGATGCGGGCGTTGTACGCGATGGGGCGCCAGGCCGACGCGCTCGCGGTGTTCGGCCGGGCCCGCCGGGTCCTGGCCGACGAACTGGGCATCGACCCCGGGCCCGAACTGAGCGCGCTCCACGAGCGGATCCTCGCGAACGACCCGCTCCTGATGGGCCACCTGGCCGAGGTGCGCGACCAGCCGGCCGACCTCGCCGCGCCCGAACCGGAAGCGGAAGCGGAACCGGTCGGCGAGGCGCCCAAGGAGGCGCCCGCGCCCACCCGGCCCGCCCAGCTGCCCGCCGACATCTCCGACTTCACCGGCCGCCGGGACCAGGTCCAGGACCTCTACCAGGCCCTCACCGCCCCCGCGCGCTCCTCCCTGGCGGTGGTGTCCGTCACCGGGATGGGCGGCATCGGCAAGAGCACCCTCGCCCTGCAGGTCGCCCACCAGGCCAAACCGGACTTCCCCGGCGGCCAGCTCTACGCCGACCTGCGGGGCAACGGCCTGGAGCCCGCCGACCCGGGAGCCGTCCTGGGCAGCTTCCTCACCGCGCTGGGCGTCCCCGGCCCCGGCATGCCCGCCTCGACCGAGGACCGGTCCCTGCTCTTCCGCACGACCCTCGACGGCCGCCGGATCCTGGTCGTCCTGGACAACGCCCGCGACCCCGCGCAGATCAGGCCGCTGCTGCCGGGCTCCGCCGACTGCGGTGTGATCGTCACCAGCCGGGCCGTGCTCGCCGGGCTCTCCACCACCATCCGGCGGGACCTGGACGTCTTCGACACCGCCGAGGCGATCGCCCTGCTGCGGGCGATCGTCGGAGCGGACCGCATCGGCGAGGAACCGGAAGCCGCCGCGGAACTGGTCGCCCTGTGCGGCCACCTCCCGCTGGCCGTGCGGATCGTGGCGGCCCGGCTCGCGGCCCGGCCCCGGTGGCGGGTGGCGACCATGACCGGGCGCCTCGCCGACGAGCGGCTGCGCATCGGCGAGCTGCGCGCCGGAGACCTGGCCGTCGCGGCCGTCTTCGAACTCGGCTACCGCCAGCTGACCCGCGCCCAGGCGCGGGCGTTCCGGCTGCTCGCGCCCGTGACCCGGCAGGGCATCGGGACGGCCGCCGCGGCGGCCGCCCTGGGCCTGGACGCGTACGACGCCGAGGAGCTGCTGGAGGCGCTGGTCGACGCGGCGATGCTCGAGGCACCGCGGCCGGGCCACTACCGCTACCACGACCTGGTGCGCTCCTTCGCGCTCCAGCTCGTCGGATCCGAGCAGCCGGGACCGGAGGAGGCGGAGGGCGACGACGGGGCCGCGGCCCTGGGGCGGCTCCTCGACTTCCTGCTGGACGGATCGTGTTCGGCCTTCCAGATGATGGTGCCGGGCGACCCGGTCGGCGCGATCCTCGGCGGCAGGCCCGAGTCGGGGCCGCGCTTCGCCACGCTCGCCGAGGCGCGCACCTGGGTGACCGACGAATTCGACTGCGCCGCCAACGCGGCCGCCCTGGCCGCCCAGAGCTCCGCGGGCGCCGACCCGCGGAGCCTGCGCACCGCCGGGGACCTGCTGGTCGCCCTCAGCCCCTTCGGGCAGGACATCCCGTACCTGCAACTGGCCACGACCGCCCGGAAGGTGGCCGACGCCGCGGCGGTCCGCGGCGACGACCAGGCCGAGGCGCGGGCCCGCTTCGTGTGCGGCAACGCCGCCCTCCAGAACACCCGGCTGGCCGAGGCCGAGCTGCACACCCGGCTGGCGACCGAAGCCTGCGGGCGGGCCGGGGACGAGGTCATCCTGCGCCAGATCCTCAACGACCGGGGCCTGATCGCACAGTGGCAGCGGCGCTTCACGGACGCGGTGGTGTTCTACGACCGCGCGCTGGAGCTGGCCCGTCGGCTGGGACACCGCTCGGGGGAGCTGACCACCGAACTGAACGCCGCCCAGGCCCGGTTGCGCAGCGGCCGCCCCGCCGACGCGGTGGAGGTGTGCGAGGCCGCGCTGGAGCGGCTGCGCACCGAGCGGGACCCGCACGTGACCTCGTACGCCTGGTACGTCCACGGCATGGCGCTGAACGAACTGGGGCGCCCCGCGGACGCCGTCGTCAGCTACACCGCGTGCCTCGAGGTCTGCGCCTCGGCCCGGCTGCGGGGGCGGGAGACCCAGGCGAGGTTCCGGCTCTCGGACAGCCTGCGGGACCTGGGCAGGTACGACGAGGCGCTGGCGGAGGCCGAGCGGGCGGTGGCACTGAGCGAGGAGCTGGGATCCCAGCAGCAGCGCGGGCACTGCCTGCTCGCGCTGGCGCGCGCCCTGGCCGAGACCGGGAACGGCGCGGCGGCGCTGGCCCGGGCCCGGCAGGCCCGCGATGTGTTCGCCCTCCTCGGGCTGCCCGATGTGGACCAGGCGGAGGAGCTGGCGCGGTCGCTCGGGCTGCCCGTGAGCGCGAGCGGCTCGACGGGCTGAGCGACCGGGGTGCGCGGCGGGCGCGTTGCCGGGCCGCCGCACCGCTGAACTGATGAGCTGCTGAACCGGGCCGTCGGGCGGCCCGGCGGCCCGTGGATCAGCCCTGGCTGTTCCAGTCGGTCGGGTCCTTCGGGCCACCGGTGGCGACGGTCACGGTCTGCTCGGAGGCCGGAGCGTCGAGGTGCGAGGCGGCCACCGAGAACAGCGAGGCGGCGGCGCAGCCGACGGTGACGACGATGGCGGCCTTGCGCAGGACCAGGGTCTTGATGGAGTGCTTCATGGAGTGCCGTCCGCTTCGTGGATCGATGCCTGCGTATCTGGGGAGAGCCGGTGGGACCGTGGTGGTTCCGGCTGCTCGAGAACAAGAGTGATCCAGCCCGCTCTACGACGGATATATGCGCGATCACGGGCGCCCCGCCCGATGCCGACGCTCTCGAGGATCCTCCGTATATGCGCCCCGTGCACCATTCCAACCGTGCGGTGGTCGGCCACTCGGCCGGTGCCTCCGGCCGGACCCACCCGGTCCGGCCGGACCGCGCACCGCACCTCCCGGCCCCGGCCGGCACCGACCACGCACCGTACTCCCACAGCTGCACCCGAACCGCCACACGATGGACCCGGGCCAGCGGAGGTTGCCATGACTGCCCTTCCGTCTCCTTCGACCGCGCACCCCTCCTCTGCCGCGCACTCGGCCGACCTCAGCTTCGAACTGCTGGGCGAGGTCCGGGGCTGGCGCGACGGCGTCGAACTCCCGCTCGGCGCACCCCGCCAACGGGCCCTGCTGGCCGTCCTGTTGCTACGCGCCGGTTCGCCCGTCGGCCGCGACCACCTGATCGACGGGATCTGGGGCGACACCACCGTGCTGGACGGCGCCAATCTGGTCCAGGCGTACGTCTCCAAGCTGCGCAAGCTGTTCGAGCCCGACCGGGCGCCGCGCACCGCGGGCGGCGTGCTCACCCGGGTCGGAGCCTCCTACCGGCTCTCCATCGGCCCCGGGCAGTGCGACCTCGGCCGGTTCGAGCAGTCGGTGGCCGACGCCCGCGCGCTGCGGGCGGCCGGCCAACCCGAGGCAGCGGAGCGGACGTTGGCCGACGCCCTGGCCGGCTGGCCCGGACCCGCACTCACCGGAGTGAGCGGCCCGCTGCTCGACGTCGAACGCACCCGGCTCGCGGAGCTGCGCCTCGCCGTCGTCGAAGAGCACACCGAACTCGCGCTCGAACTCGGCGGCCACGCCCGGCTGGTGCCCCACCTGCTCGTCCTCACCGCCGAACACCCCTACCGGGAACGGCTCTGGGCGCTGCTCATGGTCGCGCTCTACCGGGGCAGCCGGCAGGCCGACGCGCTGGCCGCCTACCAGCGCGCCCGGCACACCCTGATGGAGAACCTGGGCCTGCTGCCCGGCCCGGAGCTGCGCGGCATCGAGGAGGCGATCCTCGCCCGGCGCCCCGACCCGTTCGCCCGGCTCGCCCCGGCCGAGGCGGCCGGTACGGCGCGGGCCCACGACGGGTCCGGCGGCGGAGCGGCCGCCCCGTACGGCGCGACGCCCGAGCCCGGCCGCCCCCACCTGACCCTGGTCGACCAGGCCCCGTACACCGCGCCCGCACCGCGGACCGCGCCCCGCGGGCCCTGGGCCGACGGCGCCGCCCGGCTGGCGCGCTGAGGCGGACCCGGCCGCGCTCCCCTCCCTTCCCCCTTCCCCCTTCCCCTTCCGTCCGTGGCCCACCGCCCTGCACCGCGCCTCCCGGCCCGTGCACGGCGGCGTTCGCCATGGCCGGAATCCCGCCGAGACAAGGAAGCGCCACCCCATGACAGTCCAGACCGACACGGCCCCGCCGGACGACTCCCGTCCGGACGATCACCGTCCGGACGGCCCCCGCCCGGCCTCCGGGCCGGAGGCCGCCGCGGTGACTCCGGACGGCTCCGACCCGGCCGTACCCGCCTCCGCGCCCCCCGTCCGGCGCCGACGCCTGCGGCGGATCCTCGTGCGTACGGCGGTCTCCCTCACCGCCCTCGTGCTGCTGGCGGTCGCCGGCCTGTCCGGGTACGCGTACTGGACGGTCCAGCGGTCGCTGCCGCAGCTGTCCGGCAGCACCGGCGTGCCCGGGCTGAAGGGTGAGGCCCGGATCGTCCGGGACGCCTCCGGCATCCCGCAGATCTACGCCGACACCGCGCACGACCTGTTCATGGCGGAGGGGTACGCCCAGGCCCAGGACCGGTTCTGGCAGATGGACACCCAGCGGCACGTCACCGCGGGGCGGCTCGCCGAGATGTTCGGCCCGAGCCAGGTGCAGACCGACAAGGTGGCGCGCACCTTCGGCTGGTACCGGGTGGCCGAGCAGGAGGTGACCATGCTCTCGCCGCAGACCCAGGCGTACCTGCGGGCCTTCTCGGACGGAGTCAACGCCTACCTGGCCCGGAACGAGGGCGCCGAGCTGTCGGTCGAATATCCGGTGCTCGGCTTCGTCTCCGGCGACTACCGGCCCGAGCCGTGGACCCCGGCCGATTCGGTGTCCTGGCTGAAGACCATGGCCTGGAACCTCAACACCGGCATGATCGACCAGTTCCAGCAGGCGATGCTGGCGGCCAAGCTGCCCGCCGGTACGGCCGACGCGCTCTTCCCCGGCTACGACTACACGCGCTGGTCGCCGATCGTCCCCGACCGCGCCGCCCCCGCCGGGACCGCGCCGACGCCGGCCCCCGCTCCGGCGACCGCGACCGCGGCCTCCGCCGCCGCGCCGGCCGCCCCGGCGGCTCCCGTCGTACCCGCCGCGGCCTCCCACGCGCTGGCGGACAGCGCGGGAGTGCGCAATGTGCTGGCCGCCGTCCTCGGTCCGCAGGGCATCGGTATCGGCTCCAACTCCTGGGTGGTGTCCGGCAGTCGCACCACCACCGGGAAGCCGCTGCTGGAGAACGACCCGCACCTGACCCCCTCGCTGCCGGGCATCTGGTACCAGGTCGGGCTGCACTGCAACCGGACCGGCCCCGCATGCCCCTACGACGTCACCGGTTTCACCTTCGCGGGCATGCCGGGCGTCGTGATCGGCCACAACGCCGCCATCTCCTGGGGCTTCACCGACCTGGGCGCCGCCGACTCCGACCTGTTCGTGGAGAAGGTGAAGGGTGCCACCTACGAACACCAGGGCGAGCAGAAGGCGTTGGCCGTCCGGCAGGAACGGATCAAGGTGGCCGGGGCCCCCGCGGTGGACCTGACCGTCCGCTCGACCCTGCACGGCCCGCTGATCTCCGACGTGCTCAAGTCCGCCGACGAGGTGGCCGACGACGGCAAGGAGCCCGACGTCCCGCCGCGCGGCCCGCAGGAGGACTACGCGGTCGCGATGCAGTGGACGGCGCTGGACCCGGCCCCCACCATGGACGCCCTCTTCGCGCTGGACCGGGCCGGGAACTGGGACGAATTCCGCGCGGCCGCCGCGGTGTTCGCCTCGCCCGTACAGAACATGATCTACGCGGACACGGCCGGCAACATCGGCTACCAGACGCCGGGCCGGATACCCGTCCGCAAGGCGGGCGACAGCCGCCACCCGGTACCGGGCTGGACCGGGGCCTACGACTGGACCGGGTACCTGCCCTTCGACCAGCTGCCCACCAGCTTCAACCCGCCGGAGGGGTACATCGTCACCGCCAACAACGCGGTGGTCGGACCCGCCTATCCGCACCTCATCGGCAGCAGCTGGGGCACCGGCTACCGCAGCCAGCGGATCGCGCAGCTCATCGAGCAGGGCGGCAAGCTGGACGTCGCGGCGATGGAACGGATCACCCAGGACAGCTGGAACGGCAACGCCGCCACCCTGGTGCCCCGGCTGCTGAAGGCCGGAGTCGGCGCCCAGGCCAAGCCGGCCCAGGACCTGCTGCGCGGCTGGGACTTCACCCAGGGCGCCGACTCGGCCCCGGCCGCCTACTTCAACGCGGTCTGGCGCGAACTGCTGCAGATCGCGTTCACGGACCGGCTCGGCAAGGCCGGAGTCAAGGGCTACGCCCACCCGGACGGCGGCGGCCGCTGGTTCGACGTGGTACGTGGCCTGCTCGACCAGCCGGACAGCATCTGGTGGACCAGCGCCACCGACCCCTCCGTGCACGGCCGTGACGCGATGCTGAGCCGGGCCATGGAGCGGGCCGCCACCGAGCTGCGGGGACGCCTCGGTGAAGATCCGGGCACGTGGCGCTGGGGAGCCCTGCACACCCTGACGCTGGAGAACCCCACCCTGGGCACCGGGGGACCGGCCCCGCTCCAGTGGCTGCTGAACGCCGACCCGGTCGGGGTCGGCGGCGGCACCGACTCCGTACTGGCCAACGGCTGGGACCCGAAGAAGGGCTTCGAGGTGATCTGGGTGCCCTCCATGCGGATGGTGGTGGACCTGGCGGACTTCGAGCGCTCCCGCTGGGTCAACCTGACCGGCGCGTCCGGGCACGCGGGCGCGGACACGTACACCGACCAGGTCGGTCTCTGGGCCAAGGGCGGCAGTCTGCCCTGGCCGTACGGGGCGGCGGCGGTGGCATCGGCGGGCCGGGACCGCCTGCGCCTCACTCCCTGAGTTCCCTCCCGGAGTTCCCTGAGCGCTCGCACGCTCTCCAGCCGGTCTTCAGTCCGGCTTCAGTCGGGCTCCAGTCCGGCACACGCGGGCCGTCGGCGGTGTCACCGCCGACGGCCCGTCGTGCGTCAGCGGACCGGCAGCCGGGGGCCAGCGCACGGCCAGCGCACGACCGGCGCACGGGCAGACGGTGCCCAGCCAGCGCCCGGACGGCGGGCAGAGCGGCACCGACCGGGCCGTCAGTGCAGGGCAACCGCGCGGCAGGCGCCGGACGGAAACATCGTCACCGACAGTCGCCCCGGGCGCTCTGCCGCGGGGCCGGAGATCGGAGAGACATGCGCTGGGAGCAGGTGTACCTGGCCGGCACGGGTGTCTGGCTGGCCGACCGCACGAACGCAGCGGCGGCGGTCGAGGCCGGTGCGTACGACGCCGGGGAACACGCCGTCAACCAGATCCACTCGGTCAGCTCGGCCGAGGCCGGCGGCCCGGACGATCTGTCCGCGCCGGAGATGGCGGTCCGCGCGGCCCGCACCGCGCTGCGCCGTTCCGGCCGGGCCGCGGAGCGGGTCGCCGCCGTGTTCCACAGCTATCTGTGGTTCCAGGGGGCCGAGTTGTGGCCGTCCGCCGCCTATGTGGCACAGCACACGGTCGGCTCGGCGGTGCCCGCCTTCGACCTGCTGCAGCAGTGCAACGCGGGGCTGGCCGCGATGGAACTGGCGGCCCGGCAGCTGCGGTCCGGCGGGTCCGGGGCGTCCGTGCGGTCCGGGGCGTCCGTGCGGTCCGGGGAAGCCGTGCGGTCCGGGGAGGCCGGCGAGCCCGAGGCGGTGCTGCTGACCACGGCCGACCGCTTCGCGCCTCCCGCCTTCGACCGCTGGCGGGCCGAGCGGGGCATGGTCTACGGCGACGGCGGCACCGCGCTGGTGCTGAGTTCCTCGCCCGAGGGAGCGACCGGCCGTCTGCTGTCCACCGCGACCCGGGTGGACAACTCGCTGGAGGGCCTGGCCCGGGGGGCGGGATTCCGTTCCGGCCCGGAGGCGGCCGACCGGCCGGTCGACCTGGGGGCGCGGGCCGAGGAGTACTTCCGCGCGCAGCGCAACATGCGGGCCGCGACCCTGCGCACCGCCGAGGTGGCGGCCGAGTCGATCCGGGCCGCGCTGGCCGACGCCGGCACACCGATGGACCGCATCGACCGGGTGGTGCTCAACGCCACCGGGCAGCAGCGGCTGCGCTGGCAGCTGGAGCACCAGCTGGGCATCGAGGAGAAGTTCTCCAACTGGGAGTTCTGCCGCGAGGTGGGCCACCTGGGGGCGGGGGACCACTTCGCCGGACTGAACGAGCTGCTGGAGACCGGCGAGGTCGGCGGGGGAGACCGCGTCCTGCTGGTCGGCGGCGGCACCGGCTACAGCTGCACCAGCGCGGTCGTCGAGATCACCGACCCCTCGGGCTGGAACGTATGAGCACCGCGACCCTGACGGGACCCGACGAGCCGGTTCCGGCGGCCGTGCCGGAACGGGACGGCGCCCTCCCCGGCGCCGGACCGGACGATGCCACCCTCGTCGTCGACCTGCTCGACGCCGCCGCGGCCGCCCGCCCCGCCGCCACCGCCGTCCGGGACGGCTCCGGTGCCTGGAGCTACGCCGAACTGGCCGACGCCAGCCGGACGGTGGCCGACCGGCTGCGCGCGTCCTGGGGCCTCGCGCCGGGTGACCGGGTCGCCCTGCGGCTCGGCAACCGGCGGGAGTTCGTCGCGCTGTACTACGGCGTCCTGCGCGCCGGAGCCGTCGCGGTCCCGCTGAACCCGGAGCTGAAGGCCTTCGTGCTGCGCGGGGTACTGGCGGACGCCGCCCCCTCGGTGGTCGTGCTCGACCCCTCCGAGACGGAGCCGGTCCGCGCGGCGGTCGCCGCCTGTGGCGCCCGTACGCCGACGCCCGCCGAACTCCTGCGCCCTCTCGGCCCGGAGGCGCACGCGCACGCGGCCCCTCCGCTCGGCCGACCGCCGGCCGACACGATCGCCCAGCTCATCTACACCTCCGGCAGCACCTCCGCCCCCAAGGGCGTGGTCTGCACCCACCGCCAGGTGGTCTTCGCCGCCCGCGCGATCGCCCGTCGGCTCGACTACCGGCCGCAGGACGTGGTGCTCGCCGCGCTGCCGCTCTCCTTCGACTACGGGCTCTACCAGCTCCTGCTCGCCGCGATCGGCGGCTCCGAGGTGGTGCTGGCGGACGCGGCCGCACCCGTGCGCGTGCTCAGCCTGCTGCGCGAGCACCGGGTCACCGTGATGCCGGTGGTGCCCTCGCTGGCCGAGATGCTGTGCCGCCTCGCGGCCCGCGGCGCGCCGCCCGATCACGTCCGGCTGTTCACCAACACCGGCGCGGCGCTGGCCGGTTCGACGATCGAGGCGCTGCGCCGCGGCTTCCCGGGCTCGGCCGTGGTGGCGATGTACGGCATCACCGAGTGCAAGCGGGTCACGATCGCCGCACCGGACGCCGACCGCGAGCGCCCCGGATCGGTGGGGCCGCCCCTGGACGGCACCACGGTCGAGGTGCTCGACGAGCGGGGCCGCGCACTGCCGCCGGGCGAGGTCGGCGAGATCGTCGTCGGCGGCCCGCACGTGATGAGCGGTTACTGGAACGCGCCCGGGCCGACCGCCCGTTGCTACCGCCCGGACCCGCGCACCGGACGGATCCGGCTGCACACCGGGGACCACGGCCGGCTGGACGCGGACGGGCACCTCTACATCAGCGGCCGCGTGGACGACCAGTTCAAGAGGCGCGGTGTCCGCATGAGCACCTCGGAGATCGAGGCCGCGGCCCTGGACGTGCCCGGTGTGCGGGCCGCCGCCGCGCTGGCGCCCCGCGACGGGCTCGACCTGCGCCTGGTCGTCACCGGCGAGGACGGGCTGACCGGGCGCCGGGTGATCGAGGGCCTGGAAGAACGGCTGGAGGCGGCGAAGGTGCCCGCCGACTGCCGGGTCATCGCCCGGATGCCCCTCACCCCCAATGGCAAGACCGACCGAAAGGCGCTGGAGATCGATGCGCACTGACCCGCACCCCGCCGCGCCGGCCAGGGCTCCGGCCCCGGAACCACCGCCCGCCGAGGACCTGCTGGCCGCCGAGCTGGTACGCCGTTACGGCAGCCCGCTGTACGTGTACGACCTGGGCCGGGCCGAGCGGGCGGCGGCGGACCTGCGCGCGGCCCTGCCCGACCGCTCCCACCTCTACTACTCGCTCAAGGCGAACCCGCACCCCGAGCTGGTCCGCGCCCTGCGCCTGGCCGGATGCCGCCCGGAGATCTGCTCCACCGGTGAACTCGCCGCCGCTCTGGCGGCGGGTTTCGACGGCGCCGACTGCCTCTACGGGGGCCCGGGCAAGACCGCCGGGGAGCTGCGCGAAGCGATGGCCGCCGGGGTGCGTACCTTCTCGGTCGAGTCGCCCGCCGATCTGCGCCGGGTCGGCGCCGAGGCCCGGGCCCTGGGCACGACCGCGCGCTGCCTGCTGCGGATCAACGGCGCGGGTGCGGGAGCGGGCGTCGGCCTGCGGATGACCGGCGGTGCCTCGCAGTTCGGCCACGACATCGTGGACGGCCTGCCCGGCATCGACGAATTCACCGTGGACGGGACGGAGTTGTGGGGGCTGCACTTCTTCCCGCTGACCAACGCCGCCGACCCGCAGGGGCTGCTCGCGGAGGCCGTCGCCTCGATCCGCACCGCCGCCGCGCTGGAGGCCCACTGGGGCAGGCCGCTGCGGATGCTGGACCTCGGCGGCGGGTTCGCCTGCCCGTACGCGGCCCCGGGGCAGCGGCCGCTCTACCACGCGCTGCGCGCACCGCTGGAGGCCGCCCTGGACGAGCATCTGCCGGGCTGGCAGGGGCGGTTGGAGATCGCCTTCGAGTCCGGCCGCTACCTGGTCGGCGACAGCGGGCGCCTCGTCTGCACCGTCACCGAGGTCAAGGAGAGCCGGGGCACCGCTTACGGCGTGCTCGACAGCGGGATCAACCACCTGGGCGGCCTCTCGGGAGTGGGCCGACTGCCCTCGCTGCGCGCCGAACCCCTGCACCTCACGGACCCCGGGCCCGTGGCCGGGAAGGCCGGGACCCGCCGGGTGGCCCTGGTCGGGCCGCTCTGCACCCCCGCCGACGTGATCAGCCGGGCCAGCGAGACCGTACCGCCGCGGCCCGGCGCGCTGCTGGCCGTGCCCAACGTCGGTGCGTACGGCGCCACCGCGAGCCTGCTCGGCTTCCTCAGCCGCCCGGCCCCCGCCGAGATCACCGTCCGGGACGGCCGCGTGGTCAGCGCCGACCGGCTGACCCTCACCCGCGAGCCCCTGCGCGACCACGCCGTCGACCACCCCGCGGACCACTTCGTCGACCACCCCACCGACCAGCAGGACCACCACCACCGCGACCTCGCCGGTCGCACCGCAAGGAGCTGAACAGCATGACCACACACCACCGTTGGGACGACCGGTACGAGAGCGTCCTGGCCGAGCTGCTGCCCCGGCTCGCCGAGGAGCGGCCGCTGTCCGCCGACCGCGGGCTGCGCGCCGCCGGGCTGGACTCGATGGCCGTCGTCGAGCTGCTGGTGCGCCTCGAGGAGGCCTATCAGGTGGCCATCCCCGACGAGGAGCTGGGCCCGGAGGCCTTCGAGACCGTCGGCAGCCTGTGGGAGGTCGTCTCCCGGCAGCTGGACCCGGCCGCCCCGCACTGACCGGCCCACCCCACCGCTGAGAGAAAGGCTGGCATCCGTGCCGGTATCACTGGACATCGACATATCAGCGCCGGACCTGGTGCTCACCCGGGCCGAGACGGCCGCCACCGAACGGGTCGCCGCACTGCTCTGCGGCAGGCCGGAAGGGGTCCTGCTCGACGAGCCCGCGTGGGTGGCCGCGGCCCGTGACCACTGGGAGGAGCTGCCGGCCCGGCTGCGCCGTGCCCTGCGCGCCTTCCGCCGGGCCCCCGGGCCGGGCGGCGCCCTGCTGGTGCGCGGACTGCCGGTCGGCGGGCCCGCGCTCGGCGGCACCCCGCTGGCCGACGGCTCGGTGCAGCGCGTCGCGACCGTACCGGCGTCGGTGCTGATGCTCGCAGCCTGCGGGCTCGGCGATCCCGCCGCCTTCCGCCCGGAGAAGACCGGGGCGCTGGTGCAGGACGTCGTCCCGGTGCCCGGGCGCGAGGAGTTCCAGGGCAACGCGGGCTCGGTACTCCTCACCTTCCACAACGAGAACGCCTTCCACCCGCACCGGCCGGATTTCGTCATGCTGCTGTGCCTGCGCGCCGACCCGGACGGGCTGGCCGGACTGCGCACGTCCTGCGTGCGCGAGGTGCTGCCGCTGATGGACCAGGGGACCCGGGCGGCGCTGCACCGGCCGGAGTTCCGCACCGCGCCGCCGCCGTCCTTCGGCGCCGCCGAAGGCCCCGCGGAGCCGCACCCGGTGCTCACCGGTGCGTACGAGGACCCGGACCTGCGCGTGGACATGGCGGCCACCGAGCCGCTCACGGAGCGGGCCGCGGGCGCGCTGGCCGAGCTGCGGATCCTCTTCGAACGCACCGCCCGGACCGCCCGGCTGGAGCCCGGTGACCTCGCGATCGTCGACAACCGGATCACGGTGCACGGGCGCACCGCGTTCAGCCCGCGCTTCGACGGCACGGACCGCTGGCTCCAGCGCACCTTCGTCCTCGCCGACCTGCGCCGCTCGCGCGCGCACCGGGCGGGCGACGGCTACGTACTGGCCGATCCGGCCGCGTACGGCGCCTGATCGGCCCCTCCGCGGCCTGGCCGGCGCGCCCCCTGGGGCCCGCGCGGACCAGGCCGCCCCGTCCGCAGCCTGTCGGCGCGTGCGCCCGGAGCCCGCGCCGACCAGGCTGCGCCGTCGCGCCGCGTGCGCCCGGGCCCGCGCCGACCAGGCCGCGCCGTCGCGCCCGCCCGATCACCCTCACCCGGCCCGTCACCGCCGACACGGCGAAGATCGGCCGCTGGCTGGACGAGACGCTGCGTCGGGTCGAGCCCAAG
>NZ_JBEOXE010000113.1:0-14434 GCF_040296485.1 Streptomyces sp. NPDC002138
CTGGAGGTCGGCGCCTCGCGGACCACCGCCGTCGGCTCGCTCGTCGACCGGATGGGCATCCGCTGGGCACCGATGGTGCTGCGCCTGACGGGCCGCAGGCTGACCGCGCGGCCCCCGGCCCGGCCGCGAAATCCGGCTGACGCCGAGTGGTACCGCGCGGTACCATCGGCTCATGGCCGGTCTCAATGTCAGGTTCACCGAAGAAGAGCTGGACGCCCTGCGCGAGCGCGCCGAGGCGGAGGGCCGCAGCATGCAGTCCTTCGCGCACGAGGCGGTGATCGCGGCCGTGAACGAACACTCCCGGCTGTTCAACGAGGCGGCCGAGCACGTCCTGAAGGTCAGTGGTGAGCTGAACCGGCGGCTCGCGTGACCCGTTACCTGACCCTGCCCGAGGTGCTGAACCTCGCGGAGCGGCTCGGGACCAGTGACGTGCGCGATTACGGGCTGCTCGACTCCGCGCTCGCGCGCCCCCGGTCGAGCGTGTTCGGCCAGGACGCCTACCCGGACGTCTGGGAGAAGGCCGCCGCCCTGATGGAGTCGCTCGCCCGCAACCACGGCCTGGTCGACGGCAACAAGCGCATCGCCTGGTACGCGGCCTGGGTCTTCCTCCACATGAACGGCCACCCCCTCGACGCCGGTTTCGACGTCGACGAGGCCGAGCGCTTCGTGCTGGACGTCTGCCAAGGAGCGCTGGACGTACCGAAGATCGCCGCGCAGCTGCCGCGGTTCGCCCGCTGACGCGCCCGGGCCCCCGGCCCGCCGACCCGCGGAATGTGACGCTCGCCGCACCCGCCGAGGTCACGGCCCCGCGTCTCCCGCGGGCCCCGGCCGGGGCCGGTAAGGTGGCCCGGTTGTCCTACGTACGACCGCCTGCCGCCCGTACCGACGCCCGTACCGCCGCCCGTAATGGATACGCCACCGAGAGCCCGAACCGGAGACCGTGACTACTACCGCCTCCCACCACCTCTCACCCGCCTTCCCCGGCCGCGCGCCGTGGGGCACTGCCAGCAAGCTGCGTGCCTGGCAGGAGGGTGCGCTCACCCGATACCTCGAGACCCAGCCGCGCGACTTCATGGCCGTCGCGACCCCCGGCGCCGGCAAGACCACCTTCGCGCTGACCCTCGCGTCCTGGCTGCTGCACCACCACGTCGTGCAGCAGGTGACCGTCGTCGCGCCCACCGAACACCTCAAGAAGCAGTGGGCGGAAGCGGCGGCCCGGATAGGGATCCGGCTCGACCCCGACTACTCGGCGGGGCCGCTCAGCAAGGACTACCACGGGGTCGCCGTCACCTACGCGGGTGTCGGCGTGCGGCCGATGCTGCACCGCAACCGGTGCGAGCAGCGCAAGACCCTGGTGATCCTCGACGAGATCCACCACGCCGGTGACTCGAAGTCCTGGGGCGAGGCGTGCCTGGAGGCCTTCGACCCGGCGACCCGGCGGCTCGCGCTGACCGGTACGCCCTTCCGCTCCGACACGAACCCGATCCCCTTCGTCACGTACGAGGAGGGGAACGACGGCATCCGGCGTTCCAGCGCCGACTACACCTACGGCTACGGGAACGCGCTCGCCGACGGCGTCGTGCGGCCCGTGATCTTCATGTCCTACAGCGGCAACATGCGCTGGCGCACCAAGGCGGGCGACGAGATCGCCGCCCGGCTCGGCGAGCCGATGACCAAGGACGCCATCTCGCAGGCCTGGCGCACCGCGCTGGACCCGCGCGGCGACTGGATGCCGAACGTGCTGCGCGCCGCCGACCAGCGCCTGACCGAGGTCAGGAAGGGCATCCCGGACGCGGGCGGCCTGGTGATCGCCGCCGACCAGGAGTCCGCGCGCGCGTACGCCAAGCTGATCCGGGAGATCACCGGGACCAAGGCGACCGTCGTCCTCTCCGACGACACCGGCGCCTCGAAGCGGATCGACACCTTCAGCGAGGACGGCAGCCGCTGGATGGTCGCGGTCCGGATGGTGTCCGAGGGCGTCGACGTACCGCGCCTGGCGGTCGGCGTGTACGCGACGACGATCTCCACCCCGCTGTTCTTCGCGCAGGCCGTCGGACGCTTCGTGCGATCGCGCAGGCGCGGCGAGACCGCGTCCGTGTTCCTTCCTACGATCCCCTACCTCCTCGGCTTCGCCAACGAGATGGAGGTCGAGCGCGACCACGTCCTCGACAAGCCGAAGAAGCAGGGGGAGGAAGACCCCTACGCCGACTCCGAGAAGGAGATGGAGGAGGCGAACCGGCAGGAGGACGAGGACACCGGCGACGAGGAGCAGATGTCCTTCGAGGCGCTGGAGTCCGACGCCGTCTTCGACCGGGTGCTCTTCGACGGCGCCGAGTTCGGGATGCAGGCGCACCCCGGCAGCGAGGAGGAGCAGGACTACCTGGGCATCCCCGGGCTGCTGGAGCCGGACCAGGTCCAGCTGCTGCTGCACAAGCGCCAGGCCCGGCAGATCGCGCACAGCCGCCGCAAGCCGGACTCCGAGGCGGACCTGCTGGAGCTGCCGGCCGACCGGCGGCCCGTGGTGTCGCACAAGGAGCTGCTGGAGCTGCGCAAGTCGCTGAACACGATGGTGGGCGCGTACGTCCACCAGAGCGGGAAGCCGCACGGCGTGATCCACACCGAGCTGCGGCGGGTGTGCGGCGGGCCGCCGAGCGCGGAGGCGACGGCCGGGCAGCTGCGCGAGCGGATCAAGAAGGTGCAGGAGTGGGCCACCCGGATGCGGTGACCCGGCGGTGAGCCGGCGGGAGGGGGCCCGGGCGCGTGTGTCGCGCCCGGGCCCCCTCCCGCCGTTCCGCTCGTTCTACCGCAGGGTGTTAAGCGGTCGGGCGACGGCGGCGGCCGGTGCCCGCGACCAGGGCGGCGCCCATGGCGAGGGCCACGCCCGCGCCACCGACGGCCCAGGTGGTGGCGGCGTCGGCGCCGGTCTCGGCGAGCTGGCCACCGGTGGTGCCGGTGCCCGTGCCGGTGTTGGTGGTGTGGTCGACGACCGGGGTGGTGGTGCCACCGTCGGGCTTCGGGTTGTTGGTGTTGCCACCGGTGTTGCCGTTGCCGTTGCCCTGGTTACCGCCGGTGTTGCCACCGCCGGTGGTGCTGCGGGTGATCTTCGAGTACTCGATGGCCGTGTCCGACCAGGTGTCCTCGTCGGTGTTGCTGCCGCCGGAGACTGCGAACAGGATCTCGCCGGCCGGGGCGTTCGCGCCGAAGCGGACGCGGACGGAGAGCTCCGTGGCGCCCTTCGGGAGGCTGATGTCGTCCGTCAGCAGGGCGACGGGGGTGCCGTCCTCGGAGACGATCTCGGTGTTGTGCCAGGCGCCGCCCACCAGGACCTGGACCTGGACGTCCTTGCCCTTCAGCTTGGCGTGCTCGTCGGCGACGGCCAGGACGAGGACGTAGCTCTTCTGGGCCTTGCCGTCGTTGTCGACGGTGACCTTGAAGCCGGTCCACTCGCCGCCCGCCTTGAAGGCGGACGGGACGCCCTTCAGGCCCAGCTTCGGGCCGGTGGCGGCCACGTCGTCCTCGTCGTCCAGACCGGTGCCGATGCCCGGGGCCGGGACGGGAGCGGGGACCGGCGGGACGACCGGGGACGGGGGGAGGACCGGGACGACCGGGGCCGGCGGGAGGACCGGGGCCGGAGCCGGGGCGGGCTTGGCGTCGGCGACCGGGGCCGGGGTGTCGGCCTTGACCGGGGCCGCCGCGTCGTCCTTCGTGAGGTCGGTGTCCGGGGTCGTGACGGAGGTGGTCCTGGCCTCGTCCGCCATCGCGGGCGTGGCCATGAGGACCGTCGGACCGACCACGGCCGCGGCGGCCACGACGGCCATGCGCTTGAGATTCATTGGTGTTTCTTCCCTCCCGTGTGGCTCCGGGCGATTCGCCCGACCCCACCCCAAAAATCTTTTTGAACACGCTCAGAGTAATAGCTCTTTAAACCGCTTTTACGCCGGGGTAGGTCACGAAATGACACACGGGCCAGGATCGAATCGGCATATACGGGCATCAGGCGCCCGGATTCTGGACGAGCCCTTCCGCTGAGCGGACCCGGTCGCTACTGTCCCCGCAATGAAACGCCCCGTGGCAGAGCCGCCGCGGGAGCGCAGCCGGTGCCATGGCACGTACCGGCGGCCTCTCCGTGCGTCGCCGAAGGGATACGGCAGCGCTCCACCCCGCGAGAGTCACCGCCGCTCACCGAAAGAGGGAGAGGCGTCGTGACCGCGGAGACCTCCCAGACTCTCGACAGAGGACTCAGAGTCCTCAAACTGCTCGCCGACACCGACCACGGTCTGACCGTCACCGAGCTGTCCAACCGACTCGGTGTCAACCGCACCGTGGTCTACCGCCTCCTCGCCACGCTCGAGCAGCACGCCCTGGTCCGCCGCGACCTCGGCGGCCGCGCCCGCGTCGGCCTCGGCGTACTGCGGCTGGGACGTCAGGTCCACCCGCTCGTGCGCGAGGCGGCCCTGCCCGCACTGCGCTCCCTCGCCGAGGACATAGGGGCCACCGCGCACCTGACCCTCGTCGACGGGACCGAGGCGCTCGCCGTGGCCGTCGTGGAGCCCACCTGGACCGACTACCACGTGGCCTACCGGGCGGGCTTCCGTCACCCGCTGGACCGCGGGGCGGCGGGCCGGGCGATCCTGGCCGCCCGTCAGGGCTCCTTGATCGAGCCCGGGTACACCCTCACCCACGGGGAGCTGGAAGCGGGCGCCAGCGGCGCTGCCGCGCCCCTGGTGGGCATCACGGGCCTGGAGGGCAGCGTCGGCGTCGTGATGCTCGCCGACGCCGTGCCCGAACGGGTCGGTCCGCGGGTCGTGGACGCGGCCCGGGAGGTCGCCGACGCGCTGCGCTGAACCGGAGCGGGCACCCGGCGGCTAGATTGACCGGGTGCTCTCTCGTCTCACACGCATGCCGCGTCCCGCCGCCCTGGCCCTCTGCGCCGCGCCCCTCGTCGGGCTGCTGGCCGTGGCCGCCCTGGCGCCCCTGCCGTTCGTCCTCGCGAGCCCGGGGCTCACCACGGACGTACTCGGGGCGAAGGACGGCAAGCCCGTCATCACGGTCACGGGCGCGCCGACCCGGGAGACGGCCGGTCACCTGCGGATGACCACGATCCTCGCCACCGGCCCGTCCAGCACGGTCGGCCTGGCCGAGCTCGTCGACAACTGGTTCCGGACGGACCGCGCCGTCATGCCCAAGGAAGCGGTCTATCCGACGGGCGGGAGCGACAAAGAGATCAGCGCGCACAATATGGAGGAAATGACCAAATCGCAGTCGGCGGCCGCCCAGGCCGCCCTCGGCTTTCTCCACAAGAGCCCCGACACCGTGAAGGTCGAACTCAACCTCGCCGATGTCGGAGGCCCGAGTGCCGGACTGCTCTTTTCCCTCGGCATCGTCGACAAACTCGACGGGGACGGAAAGGGCGGCGACCTCACCGGCGGCCGCGACATCGCCGGTACGGGCACCATCACCGCGGACGGCGAGGTCGGCGCGGTCGGTGGCGTGGCCCTGAAGACCCAGGCCGCCGCGCGGGACGGCGCGACCGTCTTCCTGGTCCCGAAGGCGGAATGCTCGGACGCCCTGTCCGAACTCCCCGACGGGCTGAGGCTGATCCCCGTCACGACCCTGACGGAAGCGGTCAGCGATCTGCGGGCACTGAACCGCGGGGAAGCGGTCCCGTCCTGCTGAGGCCGGCCTCGCCGAGGCCCGCCCCACCGACGTCCGTACCGCCGAGGCCCGCCCCACCGATGTCCGTACCGCCGAGGTCCGCCACGCCGAGATCCGGCCCGCCGGGCCGCGGCTTCTCCATCGCCCGCCAGGCCGGGAAGACCAGCGGCGCGAGGGTCGTCAGCAGATAGGCCCCGCCGAACAGCAGCAGCGCCGGCCCGATGCCCCAGCCCTCGACCAGCAGACCAGCGGCAAGTCCGCCCAGCGGCATGGTCAGTTCACAGCCCGCCGTGGTCACGCCCGCCACCCGGCTGCGCAGTTCCTCGGGCACGTGCTCGTAGATCACCGTGGTGAGCACCGGGTTGAGCACGCCCGCCCCGAGCCCGGACAGCGCCATCGTCACGGCCAGCGGCAGGGTGGTGTCGGTGAGGCCCGCCATCACATAGCGCGGAGCCCCGCAGAGCATGAAGGCGATCGCGAACACCAGCCGCCGGGGCAGCCGGTCGCCCCAGGCGCCGTAGAGCAGCGCGCCCAGCAGCGCGAAGCCGCCGAACAGCGAGATCAGCAAGCCGATCGCGGTGGCCCCGCCGAGCGACTCGCGGCCGTGCACCGGGAGCAGTACGGCGCCCCAGGCCTGGTCCATGCCATTCGTCAGCATGACCATGAAGGTGATGCCCAGCAGCAGACGGGACTTGAGCAGGAACGCCCACCCCTCGCCCAGCTCGGCGCGGTACTCCGCCAGGGACACCGCCCCGGCCCCGCGCCGCGGTTCCGCCGCCGGTATCCCGCGCAGGAACGCGCCGACCAGCAGCGCGGACGCCCCGAAGGTGGCCGCGTCCAGCAGCAGGACGGACTCCGCCCCGAAGAACGCGATGAGTACGCCCGCCAGCGCCGCCCCGATCATCCGCGCCCCGCGCGACACCGCGTCGTAGAGCCCGGCGGCCCGCGTGAGGGTGGTCCCCGCGTGCGCGGCGAGGTCGGGCAGCAGCACGCCGCGGGCGGTCAGCCCCGGGGTGTGCACCAGGCCGCTGACGGCCATCAGCGCGCACAGCATCCAGAACTCCAGGGCCCCCGCGTAGTGCAGCAGCGGAACGGCGCCGACGGCGAGGGCGCAGACCAGGTCGGAGATGACCGAGACCCGGCGGCGGCCTGTCCGGTCGATGACCGGTCCTCCGACGAGAGCGGCCACGATGACCGGCAGGGTGGCGCAGAAGGCCACGACCCCGGCCCGGCCGGCGCTGCCCGTCGTCTGGAGCACGAACCACGGGACGCCGATGAGGGTGAGCGAACTGCCCGCTATCGAGATGGTGTTGGCGGCCAGGACGGCCGCGAACGGGCGCCGGCTCATGCCGCGTGCGGGTGGGCGGAGCCGCGGCCGTAGCCCTGGTCGAGCAGCCGGGTCCCGGCGGCGACGAGCGCCTTGCCGAGCAGCGTGCGCACGGCCGGGGCGGGGGTGGTGTCGCCCTCCCGGGCGTGGATCAGGGCGAGGCGCCGGGTGGTGGCTTCGGCGGCTCCCGCGGCCAGTTCGTCGGCGCGGGCGGCGTGGAGGGCGGAGTGGGTCTCGGCGGGAGTGAACGCGTACATGGCAGGACTCTTTCCGGCAGGAGGGGTCGGGGCAATCGGTTTCCCAGGTGGTGCCGTGCGGTTGGTGCGGGGTCCGGCGTCAGCCGGAGTTCCGCGGGAAGGCGTGGGTGTGGAAGCGGACCGTCGCGGCGTCCTCCGCGCCCTCCGCGGGCGCCAAGTCGCGGTAACTGTTGATCAGGTCGTGCAGCTTGCCGATCAGTTCCTGCGTCTGGCCGGAGGTCAGCCGCAGCGTGAAGTCGCTGAGGTCCGTGCCGCGCCGCCACTCCGTCGACCAGTTGTGGGTGCTGCTGAGCCACGCGTTCATCTCCTGCGCGTGGGTCGTCGCGATCTCGTGCAGGAACATCTCCGCGGCGCTGCGCGTGGCCGGGTCGGCGTCGTCCATCAGCGTGTCGTCCAGGGCCGTGCCCTCATGGGCGGCCCGCCACCAGCGCTCGCGCCCCTTGCCGTGCTCGGGCGCGTCCTCGACGAACCCGTGGGCGGCGAGCTGGCGCAGGTGGTAGCTGGTGGCTCCGCTGGACTCGCCGAGCCGCTCGGCGAGTTGGGAAGCGGTGGCGGGTCCGTCGTGGCGCAGGGCTGCCAGCAGCCGCATGCGCAGCGGGTGGGCGAGACCCCGCAGGGTGTGCGCGTCGAGGTGACGGACCTTGGGCGTGGTGGGTGTGACGGGCGTGGGGGCGGTGGTCGGGTGAGGTTCGCTGTCGTCGGGCATGACACCACCGTAGACTTACAAAGGACCCTTTGCAAGCACTTCTTTGCACAGGTTTCTTTGTAAGTTCCTCACCCCTTCTTGATGAACCCCTGTCCGATCAGCCAGTCCTTCGCCACGTCGTGCGGGTCCTGCCCCTCCACGTCCACCTTCGCGTTCAGGTCCTGCGCCACCTCGGTGGTGAGCCTGCGCGACAGCGGGTCCAGCAGCCGTGCGATCACCGGGTACTTGGCGAGGGTCTTCGCGTGGAGCTCCGGGGCCGCGTTGTAGTGGGGGAAGAACTTCCTGTCGTCCGCCAGGGTGTCCAGGTCCATCGCCTTGATCCGGCCGTCCGTCGTGAACGCCTCGCCCAGCAGGCACGAGTCCGACGTCGACACCTGTGTGTAGATGATCCCGGCGTCCATCTTCCGCACGTTGGCCGCCGGGATCTTCATGTCGTAGGCCCGCTCCATGCCGGTCAGGCCGTCCTCCCGCGAGGCGAACTCGTTCTCGACGCACACCGTCACCGCCCCCGGGTTCTCCCGGGCCAGCTTCGCCATGTCGGACATCGTCCGCAGGTGGTACTTCGCGTTGTTCTTCTTGCTGATCGCCAGCGTGTAGGTGTTGTCGAGGGTCGACTGCGGCAGCCACGCCACGCCGTTCTTCACGTCCGCGGTCCGCACCGCCTCCCACTGCGCGCGCGGGTCCTCGATCGGCTCGGCGTTGCCCAGGTAGGTGATCCAGGCCGTGCCGGTGTACTCGTACATCGCGTCCGCGTCGCCCTTGACGATCGCCTCGCGCGCGCTGATCGAGCCGGGCAGGTTCGTCCGGTCCAGGACCTCCGCCCCGGCCGCCTTGAAGATCAGCCCGATCATCTGGCCGAGCACGATGTTCTCGCTGAAGTTCTTCGAGGTGACCGTCAGGGAGGCGCCCTTGAGCGGGAGTCCCTGTCCGACCGAGCCGGGGATCACGTCGTCCACCAGCGGCGATCCGCTCTTGAGGCCGCACCCCGAGACCGCCGCGAGCAGCATCGCCGCCGCGACCCCCGCTCCGATCCCCGCCCGTACGCCGTGTGCCGTACCCATCTACGCCTCCAGCCCGCGCGGCGTCATGACCGTCTCGGCCAGCGCGGCCAGCCAGTCCACGAACAGGGCCAGCGCCACCGTCAGCACCGACCCCAGCACCAGCACCGGCATCCGCTGCGTCTGGATCCCCGAGGTGATGAGGTCGCCGAGGCCGCCGCCCCCGCCGAAGGTGGCCAGGGCCGCCGTACCGACGTTGAGCACCAGGGCCGTCCGTACGCCCGCCAGGATCAGCGGGACGGCCAGCGGCAGTTCCACCTTGCCCAGCGTCCCCATGGAGGACATCCCGATCCCGCGCGCCGCCTCCACCAGCTGCGGATCGATCGCCCGCAGCCCCGCCACCGTGTTCGACAGCACCGGCAGCACGGCGTAGGCCACCATTCCGATGATCGCGGTCGAGGAGCCGATGCCCAGCCAGATCACCAGCAGCGCCAGCAGTCCGATGGCCGGGGTCGCCTGGCCGATGTTGGCGAGCGCGATGACCGGGGGAGCGGCCTTGCGCAGCCCGCTCCGGGTGAGGGCGATCCCCAGCGGGATCGCGATGATCAGCACCCAGAAGGTGGAGATCGCGGTGAGTTGGATGTGCTGCCAGAGCCGGAGCTGCACGTTCCCGCCGCTGAGGGAGTTCTCGGCGATCGTGTCCAGGTGGATGCTGGTGATCCACAGGTACGTCGCCAGCAGTACCAGCGCCAGCGCGACCGGCAGCACGAACAGCTGGGACCGGGTGATCCGCCGCCGCCGGCGCCCGGCCGGGGCGCCGAGCGGCCCCGCCGCCCCGCCCTCCGGACCGCCGCCCGGGCCGTCCCCGCCGCCCAGCCCATGGCCGCCCGGCTCGTCGTCGTCGCCGTCCAGCCCGTCGTCGCGGAGGCTGTGCCCCGTGGTGCTCATGACGTACCCGCACCGCCCTCCAGCTCTTGTTCGGTGTGGTGGTGGCGCAGTTCCTCCAGGTCGTGCTGGTGCTCGGCGGCCGCGAGCCGGTCCGCCTCCAGCATTTCGTGGACCGAGTTCATCAGGGTCTCCATGTCGACCACCCCGATGTACTCCCCGCGCCGCCCGGTCACCGCCACCCGGCCGCCGCTGTCGGTCAGGACCGCCTCCAGCGCGTCGTGCAGCGTGGCGTCCCGGGTCACCGTGTCGTGCACCAGCTGGCCCGCCCGCGCGAGGGAGCCCTTGGCGCGCATCAGGTCGCCGCGCCGCAGCCACTTGTAGGGGCGGCCGCGCCGGTCCAGCATCAGCAGCTCGTTGTGCGGGCCGGTGCGCAGCTTGTTGAAGATCAGCTGGAGCGGGTCGTCGACCGTCACCGTCGGGAAGTCGGCGATCTCCACCTCCCGGACCCGGGTGAGGTTGAGCCGTTTGAGGGCCGCGCCCGCGCCGACGAAGCCGGAGACGAAGTCGTCGGTCGGGTTGGTGAGGATCGCCTCGGGGGTGTCGAACTGGGCGATGTGCGAACGCTCGCGCAGCACCGCGATCCGGTCGCCCAGCTTGATGGCCTCGTCGAAGTCGTGGGTGACGAAGACGATCGTCTTGTGCAGCTCGTGCTGGAGCCGGATCAGCTCGTCCTGGAGGTGGTCGCGGGTGATCGGGTCCACCGCGCCGAAGGGCTCGTCCATCAGGAGTACGGGCGGATCGGCGGCCAGGGCCCGGGCCACGCCCACGCGCTGCTGCTGGCCGCCCGAGAGCTGGCGCGGATAGCGGCCGTGGAATTCCCTCGGGTCCAGGCCCACCAGGTCGAGCATCTCCTCGACCCGGTCCTTCACGCGGGACGTGGACCAGCCGACCATCTTGGGGACCAGGGCGATGTTCTCGGCGACCGTCATGTGCGGGAAGAGCCCGGACGACTGGATCGCGTACCCGATCTTGCGGCGCAGTTTGACGGGGTCCATGTCGGTGACGTCCTCGTCGCCGATCCGGATCCGGCCCGAGGTGGGCTCGATCAGCCGGTTGATCATCTTGAGCGTCGTGGACTTCCCGCAGCCGGAGGGGCCGACGAAGACGACCGTCTCGCCCGCCTTGATGTCCATGGAGACGCCGTCGACCGAGGGGCTGGGGTTGCCGGGGTAGCGCTTGGTGAGGTTCTCCAGCTGGATGGTCGCCCCTGAGGCCGAGGAAGGGGAAGCGGCGGTGGAGGACGGCGCGGCGGTGGTCTCGGGCGGCTCAGACACGGATTCCCCTCGGGATGGTGAGACGGCCGAGCAGGACGTACGCGGCGTCGAAGAGCAGGGCGAGGATGACGATGCCCACGGTCCCGGCCAGCACCTGGTTGATGGCGTTGGCGCTGCCCAGTGAGGCGATCCCGCGGAAGATCTCGTTGCCGAGGCCCGGGCCCGAGGCGTACGCGGCGATCGCGGCGATGCCCATGAGCATCTGGGTGGAGACGCGGATGCCGGTCAGGATCGGCGGCCAGGCGAGCGGCAGCTCGACCCTCAGGAGCCGTGCGGTACGCGACATGCCGATGCCGGTGGCGGCGTCGACGAGGGCCGGGTCCACGCCCCGCAGGCCCACGATCGAGTTCCGGACGATCGGCAGCAGCCCGTACAGGGTCAGCGCGATCACGGTCGGTGCGACGCCGAGCCCCACGAGCGGGATCAGCAGGCCGAGCAGGGCGAGGGAGGGGACGGTCAGCACGGTGGCGGTGGAGGTGATGGCCAGGTTGCCCGCCCAGCCGCTGCGGTAGGTGAGGACGCCGATGGCGATGCCGAGCGCGGTCGCGATCACCATGCACTGGAAGACGGCGCTGGCGTGCTGGAAGGCGTCGGTGAGCAGCTGCTGGTGGCGGTGCGACAGGTAGGCCCAGAAGCTCACGCCGCGTCACCTCGCCCTTCGTGTCGTCCAGCCAGGTCGGCCCTGTGGCGTCCGGCGGGGCCGGCCCGGGGCCGGCTCAGTCGTCCTCGGCCGCCTGTTCGACGAGCGGGATGATCCGCAGGGGCACGGGATTCTCCATGACGATGGCTGTCGAAGCCCGCACAATGCCATCAAATCCGACAACCCGGTCGATCACCCGCTGAAGATCCGCGTTGGACCGGGCCACCAGCCGGCACAGCATGTCCCCGTGGCCCGTCGTGGTGTGCAGCTCCAGGACCTCCGGCACCCCGGCCAAGTGCGCCCGTACGTCCGCGCCTTGCCCCTGCTTGATCTCCAGCGTGGCGAAGGCCGTGACCGGGTAACCGAGCGCCGTCGGATCCACCTGCGGGCCGAAGCCGCGGATGACGCCGTTCGACTGAAGACGGTCGAGGCGCGCCTGCACCGTGCCGCGCGCCACGCCGAGCCGCCGGGACGCCTCCAGCACCCCGATGCGGGGTTCCCGGGCGAGCAGTACGAGGAGCCTTCCGTCCAGCCGGTCGATTCCCATGGGCTTCCCCTCGTCGGTCATGAGCTGGTCATCCTGTACGGATGCTGCACCCATCCTGCGGTCTGACAGGACAATCTGTGCAGTGAAAATACGAACTATTGCGCAGCTTGTGGTTCGGCGGGACTCTGCGCTCATGACTGAGACCCTCGATCACGCCACGGACGCCGCACGCTCGGCAGACCCCTTCCCGGTCAAGGGAATGGACGCGGTCGTCTTCGCCGTCGGCAATGCCAAGCAGGCCGCGCACTTCTACTCCACGGCCTTCGGCATGAAGCTGGTCGCCTACTCCGGACCGGAGAACGGCACCCGCGAGACCGCGAGCTACGTCCTGACCAACGGCTCCGCGCGCTTCGTCCTGACCTCGGTCATCAAGGCGTCCACCGACCACGGCCGGTTCATCGCCGAGCACGTCGCCGAGCACGGCGACGGCGTCATCGACCTCGCCATCGAGGTCCCCGACGCGCGCGCCGCCTACGCCTACGCCGTCGAGCAGGGCGCGCGCGGCCTGGACGAGCCGTACGAGCTCAAGGACGAGCACGGCACGGTCGTGCTGGCCGCGATCGCCACCTACGGCCAGACCCGCCACACCCTGGTCGACCGCTCGAACTACACCGGCCCCTACCTGCCGGGCTTCGTCGCCGCCGAGCCGATGGTGACCCCGCCCGCGAAGCGGACCTTCCAGGCGATCGACCACTGCGTCGGCAACGTCGAGCTGGGCCGCATGAACGAGTGGGTCGCCTTCTACAACAAGGTCATGGGCTTCACGAACATGAAGGAGTTCGTGGGCGACGACATCGCGACCGAGTACTCGGCGCTGATGTCGAAGGTCGTCGCGGACGGCACCCTGAAGGTGAAGTTCCCGATCAACGAACCGGCGATCGCGAAGAAGAAGTCGCAGATCGACGAGTACCTCGAGTTCTACGGCGGCGCCGGCGTCCAGCACATCGCGCTCGCCACGAACGACATCGTGGCGACGGTACGGGCGATGCGCGCGGCCGGCGTGGCCTTCCTGGACACCCCGGACTCGTACTACGACACGCTCGGCGAGTGGGCGGGCGAGACCCGCGTGCCGGTCGAGACCCTGCGCGAGCTGAAGATCCTCGTCGACCGCGACGAGGACGGGTACCTGCTGCAGATCTTCACGAAGCCGGTCCAGGACAAGCCGACCGTCTTCTTCGAGATGATCGAGCGCCACGGCTCGATGGGCTTCGGCAAGGGCAACTTCAAGGCCCTGTTCGAGGCGATCGAGCGCGAGCAGGAGAAGCGCGGCAACCTGTAGTCCGCGTCGGCGGGGCCCCGGGCGGCGCGTGCGCCGGGGCCCCGCCGCCGTATCCGACCGGGGCCCCGCCGCTCAGTGGGCGGACGCCGACGGCGACGGCTTCGCCGAGGGCTTCGGCAGCACCGGCGCCACCCACGGCGTCGTCGGCTGCATGTTCTCCGGCCCGCCCGCCGCCGGCCGGCCCACCGCCTCCAGCGCCTCCTTCGTCTGCGGCCCCCGCAGCGGAGAGAACCGCGGATTGGTCCGCAGCGCCTCCTCGAAGAACCTGCGCGCCGCCGCCACGTCCCCGAGGCCCCGCTCGATCTGGCCCCGGTGATAGGCGAAGTCCGCGCTGCGCACCCCCGGCTCCGTCGCCTTCTTCGCGTACTCCAGCGCGGCCGGATCGTCCCCCGCCCGGTGCAGCGCCCATCCCAGGGCATCCGCCACCTGCATGTTCTTGTGCCGCCCCCACTCCGCCGTCAGCCGCCGCACCGCCGCCGCCGGATTCCCGTGGTCCGCCTCGAACAGGCCCAGGGTCACGTCCTCACCGACCCCGTTCGGCACGCCCTTCGAGGCCAGCGAGGCCAGCAGCTCGTACGGGACGCGCGCCTCCTCCGTGCGGCCCAGCGACTCCAGCAGCTCGCCCAGCTCCAGCGCGAGGTGCGGCACCGGCGCCCGGCCCAGCGCCATCCGGTAGTCCCGCACGGCCTCGCCCTCGCGCCCCAGCGAGGCCAGCGCCCGCGCCCGCCCGCCCCGGGCCTCCGCCTGCGCGGGGTCGGTCCGCAGGGCGCCCTCGAACATCCGCAGCGCCTCCCCGGCGTCCC
>NZ_JBEOXE010000114.1:0-14276 GCF_040296485.1 Streptomyces sp. NPDC002138
CGATCACCCCGGCCACCGTCGTCCGCCGCGACCGCCCGCCCTCGTCCTCGAACCACTCCCGCCGGAGGCCGAGACCCACCGCGCGCGGGCCCGCACCGCCCTCGCGGACGCGCACGGCCTCGGCCCGGCCGCCGCCCGCCGGGTGCTGGCCCCCACCGGCTACGCCGCCCCCTACCTGCCGCCGCCCTACGGCCTCGGGGCGGGCCCGGTCGAGCAGCTCGTCGTCCAGC
Source organism: Streptomyces sp. NPDC002138 (assembly GCF_040296485.1). Classification (NCBI taxonomy): domain Bacteria; kingdom Bacillati; phylum Actinomycetota; class Actinomycetes; order Kitasatosporales; family Streptomycetaceae; genus Streptomyces; species Streptomyces sp. NPDC002138. Next base: position 231 of record NZ_JBEOXE010000114.1, read on the forward strand.
AGGAGCTGAAGGAGGCCGGGGTCAGGCTCGCCGACCTCGGCATCGCCACCTGGGTGGTGCCCTCGCTGCTCGCCTACGGGACCCCCGAGCAGCGGGAGCGGTACCTGCTGCCCACCCTGCGCGGGGACGTCACCTGGTGCCAGCTCTTCTCGGAGCCGGGCGCGGGCTCCGACCTCGCCTCGCTGCGGACCCGGGCGGAGCGGAACGAGGACGGCACCTGGAAGGTCAACGGACAGAAGGTGTGGACGAGTTCCGCGCACAGCGCCGACTTCGGGATCCTGCTCGCCCGCACCGACCCGGACGCGCCCAAGCACAAGGGGCTCGGGTACTTCGTCGTCGACATGAAGGGGGCGCGCGGGATCGACGTACGCCCCCTCAAGGAGATCACCGGCGAGGCCCTCTTCAACGAGGTGTACTTCGACGACGTCGAGCTGCCCGCCGACGCGCTGGTCGGCGCGGCCGACGGCGGCTGGAAGGTCGCCCGCAACACGCTGGGCAACGAACGCGTCCACATGGCCGACCAGATGACCTTCGACACCGGCCTCGAAGCGCTGATCGCCCGCTCCGCCGACCTCGACGGCGCGGGCCGGGCCCGGATCGGCGCGCTGGCGGCCGAGGCGCACGCCCTGGCCTGCATCGGGCTGCGCACCACCCTCCAGCAGGTGTCCGGGCTGGAGCCGGGCGCGGGCGCGTCCGTACGCAAACTCGTCCAGACCCCGCACCAGCAGCGGACCGCCGAGCTGACGCTCGAACTGCTGGGGCCGACGGGTGCGGTGTGCGAGGGGGTGGGGGCGCGGGCGGTGCACGGGATGCTCATGTCACGCTGCCTGACCATCGCCGGGGGCACCACGCAGGTCCAGCTCAATGTCGTCGCCGAGCGCATTCTCGGCCTTCCCAGGGACTGAAGGGCTACGCGAGATGAAGTCGTACATCGTGGGCGTCGGCATGACGAAGTTCGAGAAGCCGGAATCGCGTGACTGGCAGTACTGGGACATGGTCAAGGAGGCCGGGACCGCGGCGCTGACCGACGCGGGCGTGGACTACGGCCTGGTCGAGCAGGTGCCGGTGGGGTACTGCTTCCAGGCCTCGACGGCCGGTCAGCGGGCGGCGTACGAACTGGGCCTGAGCGGGGTCCCCGTCTACAACGTGAACAACAACTGCGCCACCGGTTCGACCGCGCTGATGATGGCCCGGCAGTTCGTCGAGGGCGGGATCAACGACTGCGTCCTCGCGCTCGGCTTCGAGAAGATGAAGCGGGGCGCGCTGGGCGGCGGGGCCGACGGCGGTGACTTCAAGACCTCCCCGGTGGCCCGGCACTACGGGATCATGGCCGCCGGGCACGGCTTCGAGATGACCCCGCCGACCGCGCAGATCTTCGGGAACGCGGCGCGCGAGCACATGGAGCGGTACGGGACCACCGAGGCGCAGCTGGCGGCGGTGGGCGCGAAGAACCACCGGCACTCGGCGAACAATCCGAACGCGCAGTTCCAGGACGTCTACACGGTCGAGGAGATCCTGGCCGCCAAGACCATCCACCGGCCGCTGACGAAGCTCCAGTGCTCGCCGACCTCGGACGGCGCGGCGGCCGCGCTGGTGGTCTCCGAGCGGTTCGTGGAGCGGCACGGGCTGGGAGAGAAGGCCGTCGAGATCGTGGCGCAGTCGATGACCACGGACACCGGCGAGTCCTTCGCGTCGGGCTCGTGCATCGACGTGGTCGGCAAGCCGATGACGGCGGCGGCCGCGCGGCAGGTGTACGAGCGCTCCGGGCTCGGGATCGAGGACGTCGACGTGATCGAGCTGCACGACTGCTTCTCGGTCAACGAGCTGCTGACCTACGAGGCGCTGGGCATGTGCGAGGACGGGGCGTCGGGGAAGCTGGTGGAGAGCGGGGCGACCACCTACGGCGGGCGCTGGGTGGTCAATCCGTCCGGCGGGCTGATCTCCAAGGGGCACCCGCTGGGGGCGACCGGGCTGGCGCAGGCCGCCGAGCTGGTGTGGCAGCTGCGCGGGCAGGCCGGGGCGCGCCAGGTGCCGGGGGCGGGCGTGGGCCTGGCACACAACATCGGGCTGGGCGGGGCGGCGGTGGTGACGCTGCTGCGGAAGTGACGCGGGTGCGGGGAGGGGAGCGGGTGCGGGGAGGGGAGCAGGTGCCGGGAGGGGCGCCTCTCCCCTCCCCGCACACGCTGTGCGCCGCCCGTCAGGACGCCCGGTCCGCCGGGTGGAAGTTGATGCGTTCACGGACGACGGGGAAGCCGGCCTTGGCGAAGTTCGCGGCCATGGGGTGGTTGCCCCGGTCCGTCGCGCCCGTGACGTACTGCGCGCCCTGCTCGACGAGGACGTGGGTGCACTCGGCGAGCAGGTCGTAGGCGTAGCCGTGACCGCGCTGTTCCGGGACGACCCCGATGAAGCCGATGGTCGGGCCGGAGGGGTTGTGGGCCGGGATGTGGATGCCGGCCAGCGCGCCCTCCGGCGTGTGCGCGACCTGCCACCACTCCCGCGGGGAGGGGCACCAGTGGAAGAAGTCGAGCTCCTCCTGGGCGGCCTGGTCGAGGCCGCCCTCCCGGACGGCCCGCAGCGCGTGCGCGTCCAGGGTGGCGGAGTGGATGCGGCGCAACGCGCCGAAGAACACGGCGTCGTCGGGTTCGGCGCTGAAGCGCAGGCGTCCGGGCCGCTCGGGCAGCCCGCGCTCCGGGGTCCAGCGGTAGAGGAAGCGCTCCACCAGGAGTTCGTAGCCGGCGGCCCGCGCGGCGGCGAAGCGGGCCTCGCCGGCGCCGCGCAGGTCGTCCCGCTCCCGCCAGCCGCCGGGCAGGTCGATCTCGAGTTCGACCTGCCAGGGGGCGGAGCGCAGGAGTGCGGCCCCGGCCTCCTCCTCGCCCTCGGCCACGTCGAACCAGTTGATGTTGACGGGCTCCGCGTCGTCGGGGCCGCCCCACCACGCGCCGCGCGCGACGACCCGGCCGTCGCGCAGGGCCACGCGCTTCCAGTCGGGGCGGAACACGGTGCGCAGGTGGCCCTCACGGGCGCCGAGCGGGTCGGGAAGTGCGTCGAAGAGCTGGGCGTCGCTCGCGGAGAGCGCGCGGATGACCGCAGCGGTCATGGATTCCTCCGGGATACAGGCTGCTGGGAGCGCTCCCGGTCAGAGGTGACGAAGCACGCCGGGACAGCGGAAGGGGGAGCGCGGGAAAGGTGTGGACTGCACGGCACTCGCCTCCTTCCGTTCGTCTCAAGGCGTGGACCACACGCTACGTGATCTTCCGCGGGCCGGTCCAGGGATTTCCGGCCCGCCCTTCAGGACGGGCGCAGGGCCGGGTCGATGACCGTCTCGCCCATCGAGGCGCGGCGCAGGGAATCGGCCAGGTCCTCGATGGGCAGATCGCGCAGGATCACGCCGGCGGCGCCCGCCGCCAGCGCCGCGTCCAACAGGCCGGGATGGGCCGAGCCGGTCACGACCAGCACCCGGCACTCCGGATCCTCCCCGTGTACGGAGGCCACCGCGCCCGGCGTCTCCACCAGCGCCACGGCCGGGCGGGCCGTCGCCCCGGCGACCACCTCGATGTCCGGCTGGAGGCCGAGCCGCAGGGCCAGCGCCGGGTCCGGCGGGACCAGCAGGACCCGCAGGGACTTGGCGGTCCGGTACTCCCGGGGCATTTCGTTCACCGGGTCAGGGTAGGCCCGCGGGCGTGCCCACAGGCGTGGAACACACCCGGCCACAGCGTGAACTGACGCGAGGTCAGGAGTCTTCCCAAGTGCTGAGGCGTGCGTTATACATTCCTTCATCGGTCCTAGAACGCGTTCTAGAACTTCTCCGGAACGCGGCGGGGCCGACCCGCATGCGACCTCGGTGCGGCCGACGGTGCGGACGGTCGCACCGAGGTCTTCCCGTGCCTTCCACGGCCCCCTCTGGTGTGGAACGACGAACAAGGAGCAGCATCCTCAATGCCGATCGATGCCGCCAAGGCCCTCGCCGCCGACCCCCGCGTGGGGGAGATCAGCTGGGACCACAAGGACATCCAGCTCTACCACCTCGGCCTCGGCGCCGGCCTCCCGGCCACGGACCCCGACGAGCTGCGCTACACCCTCGAATCCAAGCTGCACGTCCTGCCCAGCTTCGCGACCGTCGCGGGCGCGGGCATGGCCATGCTCGGGGGCCTCGCCGCGCCGGGCATCCAGGTCGACCTGGCCGCCGTACTGCACGGCGGGCACTCCATCGAGCTGCACCGGCCCATCCCCGTGAAGGGGCAAGCCACCTCCACCTCCAAGGTCGCCGCCGTCCACGACAAGGGGAAGGCGGCCGTCATCGTGCTGCGCTCCGAGGTCACCGACGCCGACGGCCCGCTGTGGACCAGCGACGCGCAGCTGTTCGTCCGGGGCGAGGGCGGCTTCGGCGGGGACCGCGGACCCTCCGTGCGCGGCGAGGCGCCCGAGCGCGCGCCCGACCGGGTCGAGGAGCGGCGGATCCGCGAGGAGCAGGCCCTGCTGTACCGCCTGTCCGGCGACTGGAACCCGCTGCACGCCGACCCCGAGTTCGCGAAGCTGGCCGGCTTCGACCGGCCGATCCTGCACGGGCTGTGCTCGTACGGCATGACCCTCAAGGCCGTGGTCGACACGGTCCTCGACGGGGACGTGACCCGGGTGCGCGGCTACCGCACGCGCTTCGCCGGGATCGTCTTCCCGGGCGAGACACTCCGGATGCGGATGTGGCGCGAGCCCGGCCGGGTGCTGGTGTCGGTCACCGCCGCCGAGCGGGACGACGCGCCGGTCCTCGCGGACACCGTCGTCGACCACGCGTAACGAGAGATCGAGCAGCAGAGCGAGAACCGGAACCGGAAAAGAGGAGCCGCACCGTGCGCGCAGCACTCCAGAGCCAGATAGGCCAGGACAAGCTCGAAGTCGTCGAGGACATGGAGGCCGTGGGCTTCGGTCCCGGCAAGGTGAAGATCCGCATCAAGGCCACCGGCCTGTGCCACTCCGACCTCTCCGCGATGAGCGGGGTGCTGCCGCAGCCCGCGCCCTTCATCCCCGGCCACGAAGGCTCGGGCGAGGTCGTGGACGTCGGTGACGGGGTCACCAGCCACGCGATCGGCGACCGGGTGCTGGTCTGCTGGCTGCCGCCCTGCGGCCACTGTCCGTCCTGCAAGCGGGGGCAGGGCCACCTCTGCCTGGAGGCGTTCGGGAACGTCGCCACGCCGAACTTCCGCCGCGGGGACAGTGAGATCTTCGGCTTCGCCGGGACGGGCACCTTCGCCGAGGAGATGGTGGTCCCGGCGGGCTGCGCGGTGCCGATCCCGGACGACGTGCCCTTCGACATCGCCGCCCTGATCGGCTGCGGAGTGACCACGGGACTCGGCGCGGCCATCAACACGGCCAAGGTGGAGGCCGGTTCCTCGGTCGCGGTGATCGGCTGCGGCGGCGTCGGCATCTCCGTCATCCAGGGCGCCAAGGTGCAGGGCGCGGCGCAGATCATCGCGGTGGACCCGGTCGCGTCGCGGCGCGAGGCGGCTCTGCGGTTCGGGGCGACCGAGGCGGTGTCGCCGGACGCCTTCGCCGACGCCAAGAACCGGATCACCGCCGGTGAGGGCTTCGACTACGTCTTCGAGGTGGTCGGCAAGTCCCAGACCACGCAGACGGCGTACGAGATGACCCGGCGCGGCGGGTCGGTCGTGGTGGTCGGCGCGGGCGCGCTCGACGACAACTACTCGATCAACATGTTCTCGCTGTTCTTCGACGAGAAGAAGATCCTGCCCTCGATGTACGGCGGCGGGGACGTGCTGCGGTCGTACGAGCGGACCATCGGCCTCTGGCGGGCGGGCCGGGTGGACCTGGCGGGCCTGATCACCCACCGGGTGCGGCTGGCCGAGATCAACGACGCGCTCGACCAGATGCGCACCGGTGTCGCCCTGCGCACCTGCATCGAACTCTGATTCCTGGTTCTTGGCCGCCGGGCGGTCATTTTTCGAGAGGAACGGGCACCATGTCGCTCCCCCTAGAGGGACTTTCCGCGATCGTCACCGGCGCCGGGCGCGGGCTCGGGCGCGCCGAAGCGCTCGAACTCGCCCGCCTCGGCGCGAGCGTGGTCGTCAACGACTTCGGCCAGAGCGGCCGCGACGGCTCCGGCGAGGCCTCCGCCGCCCCGGCCGAGGAGGTCGCGGCCGAGATCCGCGCGGCGGGCGGGCAGGCGGTGGCGCACCTCGGTGACGTGGCCGACTTCGAGCAGGCCCGCGAGCTGGTCGAGCTGGCGGTGGGCAGTTTCGGGAAGCTCGACATCCTGGTCAACAACGCGGGCATCCTGCGGGACCGGATGGTCTTCTCGATGTCGGAGGCCGAATGGGACTCGGTGATCCGGGTCCACCTCAAGGGCCACTTCAACACCACCCACTTCGCGTCCGTGCACTGGCGGGAGCGCTCGAAGGCGGCGGGCGGCCCGGTCTACGGCCGGATCGTCAACACCTCCTCCGAGGCCTTCCTCGGCGGCTCGGCGGGCCAGCCGAACTACGCGGCGGCCAAGGGCGGCATCGTCGGGCTCACCACCTCGACCGCGCTGGCGCTGGCCAAGTACGGGGTCACGGCCAACGCCATCTGCCCGCGCGCCCGTACCCGCATGACGGAGGACGTCTTCGCGGGCTTCCAGGTGCCGGAGGAGGGCAAGCTGGACCCGCTGGCGCCCGAGCACGTCTCGCCGCTGGTGGGCTACCTGGCCTCGCCCGCCTCGGCGAAGGCGAACGGACAGCTGTTCGTCGTGCACGGCGGGATCGTGGTGGTGATGGAACGGCCGCGCGTGGCCGCGAAGTTCGACACGACCAAGGAGGCCTTCTCCTACGAGGAGCTGGACGAGGTCCTCACCCCGCACTACGCCGCCCGACCCGCGAACGAGACCTTCGCGGCCTCGGAGGTCCTGGGCCTCAAGCACGGCTAGTGCGGATCTTGCCGGGCGAGCGGGCCGGGCCAGATCCGAACGAACCGGCCTACGTCAGCTCGGCGAGGTCCCTCACCGTCGCCGTGCCCGAACGGACCACCCAGATCCCGCTTCCCGCGGGGGCTTCCAGGGACCGGTTCTTCAGGTCTTCGACATCCACCGCGTCGGGCCAGTTGGTTCCGCTCTCGGACCAGCGCACACCGTCGAGGGCGAGGCCCTTGAGGTCCGCGGTCCGCAGGTCCGATGTGGTGAAGTCGTTGAGGAACGCGTCGACCGACTCCATGCTGAGCGTGGGCAGCCTTCGGTCGAGGACCTCGCTGATGACGTCCTTCACCTGGTCCGCGCTGGAGCGCACGAGTTCTTCGGCAAGGCGGCCGGCGCGGTCGAGGTAGCGGGTGATGTCGAGGACGCGGCTCTGGAGATGGCCCGGGTTGTAGCGGTAGTCGAAGGGGTGGCGCTTGAAGTCGCGGACGGCGTCGAGGGCGCGGACCATGTCGAGGTAGATGACGATGTCGAGTGCGCGGGCGAGGTAGTGGTCGAGGTCGGGAATTCCGGCCAGCGCGCAGGTGAGTTCGTGGACGAGTGCGCGGACGCGGTCGAGGTTGTTACGCACGTGGTCGAGGTTGCGGACCCGGCCGATGGCGCGGACGAGGGGGGCGGGGGCCGGGCGGGGGGCGCAGTCGCGGGCGAGGGCCAGGGCGAGGGCGCGGGCGAGATCGCGGCCCACGGCCCCGGCGACGTCACGGGCGTGGTCGACGTCGCCGACGAAGCGGCGGATGAAGCCGTCGATGAAGTCATCGGCGCGCGGGGCGCCGACGGGGTGGTCGAGCGCGCCCGCCGCGCGGCGCACGGCGGCGGCGGTCAGGTTCATTTCGGCGACGCGGTCGAGGCCGAGGCCGAGCTGTCGGCAAGCTTCCTGGACGTCAGGGTGGACGCGTAGTGCCAGGCGGGCCTGGGGGCTGACCGATCGGATGAGATGTTCCGCGGCGACCACGTCACCCTCGGGGGCCCTCACCGACGGCTGAAGCCCCGGAACGGGCAGAGGCGCCGGGACGATGGCGCCCAGGCCGGATTCGATGTCGAGGACGGTGGCGAGGTCGTTCACCATGGCGTTGTGGCGGGAGGGGAGCAGGACCTCGCACAGGCCCGCTTCAACGTCGAGGACGGCGTGGAGGCCGTCCTCGAGGGACCGCTGATGCCGTTCGAGCATGTGGTTCGGCAGCTGGTCGCGTGCGTCCGTCGCCTGGCGGTCGGTCACTGCTGCGCCTCCTCTGCCCCGGACCCGGCGGCGAGGGCGCGGCGTGCCTTCTTGAGGCTGGCGCGTACTGCCTCGGGGGTCAGTTCGAGCTGTTCGGCGATCTCGGAGGGCTTGTAACCACTGAACGTCCAGGCCAGGATCTGGCGCTGCCGATGAGGCAGTCCTTTCACCAGCTGGAGCAGGTCGTGCCGGCTCTCCCATTCCCCGATGGCGTCCGGCCGGGGAAGCAGCGATGTCGGCTCGAAGACCTGCTCGGTGGGCTGTTCCCGGACATCGGTGGCCCTGCGGATGTAGGCCCGGGAGGCGACGACGTGTACCCAGGCCTCGGGCGAACGAAGGTCGCTCCACCGTTCGTACGCCTTGATCATCGCGTCTTGGGCGATATCGGCGGCCACGGGCAGGGTGGCGCCGTGGTTGATCAGAAAGGCGGTCAGTTTCCTGACGGTTTCGCGGTAGAAGGCCGAGAACTCCACGTGCAGGTTGAGACTCGAGCGGCTGTCCTCGTCGAGAGCGGCACGTCCGGCGGTGGGTGTGACGGCAGCGGGGTCGCCGCCGTCCGTCGCGTCGTACGGGCTCATGCCGCCCCCTCCTCCTCTTCGGCGCGGGCGTGAGTGATCCGTACGCGAAGCCGGTGCCCGTCGCCCTGGGAGTCCAGTTCCAACCGTCCGCCCCGGGAGACCACTTCGGCGGCGTCGGTGAAGGCGTGATGTCGGGCGCGTTCGTACTGCACCCGCCAGCGCAGCCGCAGCCACAGGCCGAGCAGCGCGGACACCTCCCCGACCATGACCAGGCAACCGGCAATCGTGACCGTGTTCATGTGGCTCTCCCTGTTCCCGCGGAACGCGACGCGGCGGACGCGCCGTCAGTAGTGAGAGCCCGGCGGGGGCCGCACCGTGAACTTCCATCGGCGGATTTCTTCTGCCGACGTGCCGACGTGCCGACGTGCCGAGTGCCGGGGGCGGTCGGCCGCCCCCGGCACTCGCGTTCAGGCGGCCGGATCAGCCGATGTGGTAGGAGTCCCCGTAGACCTTCCAGTCCAGCGGGGTGTTCAGGGCGAGGTTGCCCTTCTTGAGCCAGACCCGCTGCGCGGTGTCCACGCGGCTGGTGTCGCTGTGGGCCTCCTCCTGCTTCATCGCCCAGACGCGGGCGTCGAGGAAGGCGTTGAGCCAGGTGGTCTCGTTGCCGCCCTGGGACGGGGGCTTGGCCTTGGACAGGGCGCGCTTGCGGATGCCGCCGAAGCTGGTGGAGTCGTCGCCGTCGCCGTGCATGACGATGGCGTCGTAGTACATGAACTGGCCGAGGGTGCCCACCCCGTCGCTCTTGCCCCGGCTCACGGCCGGGTTGAAGTAGACCCGGTCCCGCTCGTGGTCCTGGGCCTGCTTGAAGGTGCTGTCGGAGGCCGCCTTGGCCCAGTCCTTGGTGAAGTTCGGGTCGAGGCCCTTGTGCGAGGGGGTGCCGTTGACCTTGCGCAGGGCGGGGAGGTACTTGGCGAGGACGTTGTCCGGCTTGACGCTGGTGTAGTACTCGACGAGGTCGAGCATGTCTCCGGTGCCCGAACAGAAGCCGATGATCCCGGCGGTGTAGCCGCGGTCGTCGTCTATGTCCTCGATGTACTTGTACTGCGCCTTCCAGTCCAGCGAGGAGTTCTCCGCGCTGGAGACGATCTGCATCGCGATGTCCTTCTTCGCGGGGTCGTCCAGGCCGGCCGCCGCCGCGCCGAGGGGTGCCGCCGAGAGGGGGGCGACGGCAGCCGGGGCGCCGGCGCCCGGCGCGGCGTGGGCCGCGACCGGTACGGCGAGGACCGCCGCACCGAGCAGGGCTCCGACGGCCAGCCGCGTGCGACGCGAACCGGTGCTGCGGTGATGAGGGGTGAACACAACGCCTCCAAGGGGGGGTTGGTGCGTTCCGCTAATGTTAGGAAACTTACCTATCATATAAACGGGCATGCGGAACACCCCTCCGGCACGCAGTGACGGACGGTCAGCCGGAAAGACCGGTACGGGAACGCCTAGCGCAGCGGCGCCTGCTGGAGCGGTACGGGCCGTGGCGCGGCCGTGGGCGCCGGCCCGGGCTCCGCCGGTACGGGCGGCGGCGGGCTCTGCGGCAGCCCCAGGCTCACCACACCGCACGGGACGTACGGGGTCGCGTACGGCAGCCGCAGGCGGCCCTCCCGCGACCACAGCCCGGTGCCCAGCCACCCGGCGGGCGCCCCGAGCCGGAAGACGTGCCGGTCGGCCGGGCGCCACAGCGCGATCCCGGCGGCGCCCGCGGCGGCCCCCGGACCCGGCTCGCCGATCCGCAGCGCCACCGCGCAGCTCTCCGGCATCAGCATCTGGCCCGGCTGCACCGCGAACGGCACCGCCGAAGCCCCCTCGGCCCGCAGGCACTCCGGGAAGCGCACCGGGCGCGAGCTGCCCAGCACCCCCCAGCCGAGGCGGGCCCCCTCGCCCGGCGACGGCGCGTCCGAGCGGATCAGCAGCAGCCCGCTGTCCGGGTCGGCCAGCAGCAGGCGGTCGTCACTGGCCTCGGTGATCTGCAGCAGCGGCGAGATCTCGCCACCGCGGCCCAGGTCCACGACGACGGCCTTGGTGCGCCCCTCCCGCTCGCGGTCCAGGGCCAGCAGCCGCCCCTCCCGGTCCAGCCAGACGCCTCCCGAGCAGCGCCCGGGCACCTCGGCGACCCGCTCGGGCCCGAAGGCGCCCCCGGCCACCAGCCATACCGCGGTGGAGTGTTCGCCGACGGCCAGGGCGTACGCGCTGCGCCCGTCCGGCGCCGGGGGCAGCAGGCTCAGCCGGCCGCACTCCAGGGCGCCCAGCGGGAGCTGCCCGGTGCGCGGGCCGGTGTGCGGGCCGCCGTGCGTCCCGGTGGGGTAGAGCAGGGAGAACGCGTGGTGCCCGGCGACCCGGCGGTGGATCAGCACCCGCCCGTCGGCCAGCGGGAGGACCTCGGTGTCGGCCTCCTCGGGCTGCTCCAGCGGGAGCGGAACGGCGTACGGCTCGGGGCCGTCGAGCGTCCAGCGCTCGGGGTAGCGCGCCTGGCCCTCCCCGGCCAGCCGGGCGGCGTACGAGCCGTCGGCGGCGATGGTGAACGCCGGGGCGGCCACGGGCAGGGCTGGGTCAGGCTCGGGATCGGCTCCCGGGGCGGCTTCCGCAGCGGCCTCCGGACCGGTCTCCGGCGCCGCTTGCGTCACGGGGTCCTCAACGGCACAGGCAGTCATCTGTGCTCACCTCCGGTCGCGAAGCTAGTTTTCGCCCCTCCCGTCGAGCGGCATGACCACACCCGCTTCACACATACGGGTGGCCGCCTTGCGGTTCGGCTGTGCGGCGAGGGGCGATTGTGCTGTGCGATATCGGGGCGTTTGGGGTGAGGAGGTGTGGTGAGGGTTACCGCGCCCGAAGAACCAGCAGGCCGAGGAACTGGCCGTGGAGATCCGCACCGAGCGCGTGGACGAGGCCGCCGCCGACTGGATCTTCACCGGTGTCTACGGCGCCAAGGACAAGACCAAGCGGGACTCCGCCGGGGACAACCCGCTCTGGAAGAACCCGGACGCGGTCAAGAAGGGCCAGGCCAGGGACGTCCCGGACGAGACCTGGTACCTCGGTCTCGGCGTGACCGCCGCCGACAAGGTCCTCGACGACCTGCGCACCTTCCTCGCGAAGTAGGGCCCCGCGCCCCGGGCGTCCCCCGCTGGTCGGCGGGGGGCGCGCCACGGACGGTAACCTTGGCCCGTGCCCCGTCTCTCTGAAGTCATCGCCGCGCTGGACGCTCTCTGGCCCCCCTCGCGGGCCGAGCAGTGGGACGCCGTCGGAACCGTCTGCGGCGACCCCGGCGCCGAGGTCTCCCGGGTCCTGTTCGCGGTGGACCCCGTACAGGAGATCGCCGACGAGGCGGTGAAGCTGGGCGCCGACCTGCTGGTCACCCACCACCCCCTCTACCTGCGCGGCACCACCACCGTCGAGGCGGGCACCTTCAAGGGCCGCGTCGTGCACACGCTGATCAAGAACGACATCGCGCTGCACGTCGCCCACACCAACGCCGACAGCGCGGACCCCGGTGTCTCGGACGCCCTCGCCGGCGCGCTGGACCTGCGCGTCACCGGGCCGCTCGTGCCCGACCCCACCGACACCGACGGCCGCCGCGGCCTCGGCAGGATCTGCGAGCTGGACCACCCCGAGACCCTGCGCGAGTTCGCCGCCCGCGCCGCCGCCCGGCTGCCGCACACCGCGCAGGGCATCCGCGCCGCGGGCGACCCGGACGCGCTGATCCGCACCGTCGCCGTCAGCGGCGGCTCCGGCGACAGCCTCTTCGACCACGTGCGGGCGGCCGGTGTGGACGCCTTCCTCACCGCCGACCTGCGCCACCACCCGGTGTCCGAGGCCCGTGAGCAGTCCCCGCTCGCCCTCGTCGACGCCGCCCACTGGGCCACCGAGTGGCCCTGGTGCGAGCAGGCCGCAGCGCAGCTCGACGCGATCTCCGAGCGCCACGGCTGGGGTCTGCGTACCCACGTCTCGCGCACGGTCACCGACCCCTGGACGGCGCACGCGCCGTCCGTTTCCGCCCCTTCTCTCCCTGGAGCCCCCAACTGAACGCCGAGCCCGCCGACCAGATCCGACTTCTCGACGTCCAGGCCCTGGACGTGCGGCTGTCCCAGCTCGACCACAAGCGCAACTCGCTGCCCGAGCACCTCGAGCTGGAGGCCCTGACCAGCGACCTGACGCAGCAGCGCGACCTCCTCGTCGCCGCGCAGACCCAGGAGAGCGACGCGGCCCGTGAGCAGGTCAAGGCCGAGCAGGACGTGGACCAGGTCCGCACCCGCACCGTCCGCGACCAGGCCCGCCTCGACTCCGGCGTGGGCGTCTCGGCCCGCGACCTGGCGAACCTGCAGAGCGAGCTGGTCTCGCTCGCCAAGCGCCAGGGCGACCTGGAGGACGTCGTCCTCGACGTCATGGAGCGCCGCGAGGCCGCCGCGGAGCGCGTCGCCGAGCTGACCGCCCGCGTCACCGAGCTCCAGGGCAAGGCCGACGACGCCACCGTGCGCCGTGACGCCGCCCTTGCCGCCTTCGACGCGGACGCCGCGAAGGTCGCCAAGGACCGCGAGCTGATCGTCGCCTCGATCCCGGCGCCCCTGATCGCCCTGTACGAGAAGATCCGCGCCAAGCAGAACGGCGTCGGCGCGGCCAAGCTGTACCAGCGCCGCTGCGAGGGCTGCCGCCTGGAGCTGGACATGGCCGAGGTCAACGAGATCAAGAGCGCGGCCCGCAACGAGGTCGTCCGGCACGAGAACTGCGGCCGCATCCTGGTCCGTACGGCGGACTCGGGCATCTGATGCCGCGCGTGGTCGTCGAGGCGGACGGCGGGTCCCGGGGCAACCCGGGGCCCGCGGGCTACGGCGCGGTGGTCCTCGACCCGGTGACGGGGGAGACCCTCGCCGAGCGGGCGGAGTACATCGGCGTCGCCACCAACAACGTCGCCGAGTACAAGGGCCTGGTCGCGGGGCTCACCGCGGTCAGCGAGCTGTTCCCCGACGCCACGGTGCTGGTGCGGATGGACTCCAAGCTCGTCGTCGAGCAGATGTCCGGCCGCTGGAAGATCAAGCACCCGGACATGAAGCCGCTGGCGGCCGAGGCCGCGCGGATCCTGCCGCGCGCGCAGGTGACGTACGAGTGGATCCCGCGCGAGCGCAACAAGCACGCCGACCGGCTCGCCAACGAGGCGATGGACGCGGGCAAGCGGGGCAAGCAGTGGGAGCCGTCCGCTTCCTCGGCCGCGCTCGACCACGGGGCGGCCCGGGCCGCAGTCCCATGTCGACCTGGACGATCCGGGGTACCTGGACTTCTCCTACCAGCGCCGGATCGGGCACCTCATCGACCTGGCC
>NZ_JBEOXE010000115.1:0-14180 GCF_040296485.1 Streptomyces sp. NPDC002138
GCACGACCTGTCGGTGGTCAAGCGGGTCAGCGACCGGGTCGCGGTGATGTACCTCGGCCGGATCGTCGAGATCGGGGACAAGCGCCGGCTGTACCCCCAGCCCGCGCCGGCCCCCGCCCCCGCCCCCGCGGCGGACCCCGGACCGGCCGCCCCCGCGGGCCCGGGCGGCCTGCCCCGCAGGGTCCGGCAGGCCAACCTCGCGCCCCAGCTCAAGAACGCCCCCGCCCCCGCGCCCGCCGACGCCACCGCCGACCCGGTCGCGGACCGCGACGCGGAGACCGTACGTACGCGCATGTCCGCACTCCAGCGCGGCTGGACCGCAGCCCGCGACCAGCACGCAGAGCAGGCCGGGTCCGGTGCCGACAGCGCTGCCGGCACCGGTCCCGAGCACGAGAACGAGGGGGACGGTCGATGACCGCACCGCAGACCGCAGGCAACGACTCCCGGGGCCGTGGCCCCGGGCAGCTGAACTGGCTGCTGGATGAGCTGGTCGACCGGGTGGCCAGCATCCGCAAGGCGGTCGTCCTCTCCGGCGACGGCCTGCCCACCGGCACCTCCAAGGACCTGACCCGCGAGGACAGCGAGCACCTGGCCGCCGTCGCCTCCGGATTCCACAGCCTCGCCAAGGGCGTCGGACGGCACTTCGAGTCCGGCCAGGTCCGCCAGACCGTGGTGGAGCTGGACGAGGCCTTCCTGTTCGTGATGGCCGCGGGCGACGGCAGCTGCCTCGCGGTGCTGTCGGACGCCGACTCGGACGTCGGACAGGTCGCGTACGAGATGACCCTGATGGTCAAGCGGGTCGGCGTCCACCTGGCGACCGCACCGCGCACCGGGCTGCCAGCCGGAGGGTGATCCGCACGGCATGAGGGATTCAGGCCACGAACCCGACCACACGCCCGCATTCGGCAGCGCGCCCGCGCACCCGGCTCACCCCGCGCACCCGGCGAACCCGGCTCATCCCGCCCACCAGGCCGCCTGGTTCGACGCGGACGCCGGCCCCGTGGTCCGCCCGTACGCGATGACCCGCGGCCGGACGAGCCATGCCGGCCAGCACCGTCTCGACCTGATCGCGCTCGTCGTCGCCGAAGCGGCGGCGGACGATCCGGTCTGGGACATGACCCTGTCCCCCGAACACGCCCACATCCTCGGGCTCTGCAAGGAACGGCCCCAGTCGGTGGCCGAACTCGCGGCCGAACTCGACCTCGCGGTCGGGGTCGTCCGCGTCCTGATCGGCGACCTGGTCGACGACGAACTGGTCCACGTGACCCGGCCGGTCCCGCCCGCGGAACTTCCGGACGAGTCCATTCTGCGTGAGGTGATAGATGGCCTTCGGGCGCTCTAGCCGCACCGGTGCCATGCACGCGGTGTCGCCGGTCGAACCGCTGACCTTGAAGATCCTGGTCGCGGGCGGCTTCGGGGTGGGCAAGACCACCCTGGTCAGCGCGGTCAGTGAGATCCGCCCGCTGCGCACCGAGGAACAGCTCTCCGAGCCGGGCCGCGCGGTGGACGACATCGCGGGAGTGGAGGGCAAGAGCACCACCACCGTCGCGATGGACTTCGGGCGGATCACGCTCCGCGACGACCTGGTCCTCTACCTGTTCGGCACGCCGGGCCAGGACCGCTTCTGGTTCCTGTGGGACGAGCTGGCCACGGGAGCGCTGGGCGCGGTCGTCCTCGCCGACACCCGCCGGCTCGCGGACTGCTTCGCCGCCGTCGACTACTTCGAGCGGCGCGAGCTGCCCTTCGTGGTCGCGGTCAACTGCTTCGACGGGGCCGACCGCCATCCGGTGGTGACCGTACGGGAGGCCCTCGACCTCGACCCCGAGGTACCGGTGCTGATCTGCGACGCGCGCGACCGGGAATCGGTGAAGGACGTCCTGGTGGGGGTGGTGGAACACGCCATGTCCCTGGCCCGCGCCCGCCGCAGCCCGACCCGGGCCTGACGGCGGCCGCAGGTCCCCCGGCCACCGGGATTCCCGGCGCCGGGACCCCTGCATGGAGGCGGCCCGTACCCCCGCCGACTGGGGTACGGACCGCGGCTCACATGGGGGGTCCGGCGGCCCGCGCCCGCTCGGGGCGCGCGACCGTGCAGGCAGTGTGAACCCGCCACCGGGGGTCGTCAAGCGTTCGCGCAACAGCCCCTGTTCACGGCGTACGCCGCCCGCGCCCCCGGCCGCTCACCGTACGGCGATGACCGCCGACCCGTGCCCGAACAGCCCCTGGTTCGCGGTGATCCCCGCCCGCGCCCCGGGCACCTGGCGGTCCCCGGCGCTGCCGCGCAGCTGCCACGTCACCTCGCACACCTGGGCGATCGCCTGGGCCGGTACGGCTTCGCCGAAGGAGGCCAGCCCGCCGCTCACGTTGACCGGCACGCGCCCGCCGAGCGCGGTCGCCCCCTCCCGGACGAGCTTCGCGCCCTCGCCCTCCCCGCACAGGCCGATGTCCTCGTACCACTCCAGTTCCAGCGCGGTGGACAGGTCGTACACCTCGGCGAGCGACAGGTCGTCGGGCCCGAGTCCCGCCTCCTCGTACGCCGCCCGCGCGATCGAGGACCGGAACGACCCGGTGTCCGCCCCCGCGGCGGTGCCCACCGCGGAATCCGTGGCGATGTCCGGCAGATCGAGCACCGTGCGCGGATAGGTCGGCGTCACCGTCGACACCGCCCGGATCCGCACCGGATCGCGGACCCCGCGCGCCCGCGCGAAGTCCATGCTGGTCAGCACCAGGGCCGCGCCCCCGTCCGAGGTCGCGCAGATGTCCAGCAGCCGCAGCGGATCGGCCACCACCGCCGAGGCGGCGACCTCCTCCGCGGTGACGGCCTTGCGGTAGCGGGCGTTCGGATTGAGCAGCCCGGCCGCCGCGTTCTTCACCTTCACCAGGGCGAAGTCCTCGCCGGTGTCCCCGTACAGGGCCATGCGCCGGCGCGCGTACAGCGCGAAGTACGCCGGATTGGTCGCCCCCAGCACCCGGAAGCGCAGCCAGTCCGGATCGTCCGGCCGGTCCCCGCCCGCCGGGGCGAAGAACCCCTTGGGTGCCGCGTCCGCGCCCACCACCAGCACCACGTCGGCCAGCCCCGCCAGGATCTGCGCCCGGGCCGCCCCGATCGCCTGCGCCCCGGAGGCGCAGGCCGCGTACACGCTGGTCACGCGGGCGCCCTGCCAGCCGAGCGCCCGCGCGAAGGTCGCCCCGGCCACGTATCCCGGATAGCCCGAGCGCACGGTGTCGGCGCCCACGATCGACCCGACGTCGGTCCAGTCGAGCCCCGCGTCCGCGAGCGCGGCCCGGGCCGCGATCCGCCCGTACTCGACGAAGCTGCGCCCCCACTTCCCCCACGGATGCATCCCGGCCCCGAGGACCGCCACGTCGGCGCCGCTCATGCCCGCACCCCGCCCTCGTCGCCGCCGGCGGCATCCTCGTCATCGCCGCCGGCCCCGGCCACCGGGCGGAAGTGCCAGGTCGTCCAGGTGGTCCCCGTGTCCGCGTCCTCGTTGAGCACCCCCGGCACCACCTCGACCGCCATCCCGACGGCCAGATCGGCCACGCCCACCCCGGGCGCGGCCTGCCCCAGGACGACCATCCGCTCGGCCTCCAGCTCCACCGCGACCAGCGTGTACGGAGTCCAGGGCCGCTCCGGGTCGGAGACGTAGGGGGCCGGGGGCCGGTAGCGCCCGTCGGTGTACGACCAGACCCGGCCGCGCCGGGAGAGCGGCACCTCGGCCAGCTGGCCCCCGCCCGCGCAGCCGGGGTTGCGGCAGAAGGCGTCCTCCCGCGGGAAGTACACGGCGGCGCAGGCGGTGCAGCGGGTGCCGAGCAGCCGGAAGCCCTCCTCCGCGCCCGCCTCCGCTCCGGTATCGGTGAACCACCCGCTCACGACGGGTGTACGCGTGCGTCCCAAGACCCCTCCTGACAGCGACGGTTGAATCTGACGAACCGTCAGGAGTCTGTCACGCCGGGCCCCTCCGGGTCACCGGTTGGCGGCGAGCCACTTCCCGGCGATCGCCGCCAGCTCCGCGTCCCGCCCGGCCAGCATCATCCGGATCATCTGCGCGTCCCCGCGCAGCGACCAGACCGGATGTCCGAAGGTCGCCGGATTGTTCCCCTCGATCAGGAAGTGCGCGGGCCACGCCGTCCCGTACCCGATCAGCGGCAGCGCGGCCAGGTAGCGCCTGCGGCCCCGAGCCAGCCCGTAGGCGCTCAGGGCGAGCCCGGTAAGGGTGCCGCCCAGGTGCACCCAGCGGGTCGCGGCCCGGGAGTGCATGGCGACGTAGTAGGGCCAGAATTCCTCGTACGAGTCGAAGGTCATGCCCGGACCGTACTCACGGCGCGACCGAGCCGACAGAGACCGGGAAGTCGAAGTACGTGTCCGGGAAGGCCTCCGGCCGGTAGGTGAAGTGCCACCACTCCTCGGGCAGGTTCACGAAACCCCGGTCCGCCAGCACCCGCCTCAGCAGGTCCCGGTTCTCCCGCGCGGCCCCCGTCACCCGCGGATCGTCCGTGTGCGACAGGGGATCGAAGAAGTCGAAGGGAGTCCCGAAATCCACCGGCCGCCCGAGCGGGAGGCGCACCAGGCCCACATCGACCGTACTGCCGCGGCTGTGCCCGGAACGCGCCGCGATGTAGCCCTCCGGGATCAGCCGGTCCTTCTCCACCCGGGGGTAGTACACCGCCTTGGTCCCCTGGTCCGCCGGGTCCCCGGCCCACCGCACGAAGCGGTCCACGGCCCGCTGTGGCCGGTAGCAGTCGTACACCGTCAGCGCGTACCCGCGCGCCAGCAGCGCGCGCTGCGCCCGCGCCAGCGCCTCGGCGGCGGGCCGGGCCAGCAGGCACACGGGCTCCTCGTACCCGTCGACCGCCGCACCCGTGAAATTGTCAGGCCCCGCGTACCGCATCTCCTGCCGGATCGTCGGATCCACCGCGCGCAGGGCCACGAAGGCGTCCGGGGCGGACCCCGCCGCCGACGCTCCGACCGAGGCGACCACCAGGACAACAGCCAGTGTTCTCATGCCCCTTCGTCTACCATCGCGGGATGCCCGCGCCGCTGATGAACTCGCACTGTTCCGCCTGCGGATCTCCGTTCGCCACCACCGACTGGCCGCGTACGTGCGCCGCCTGCGGGGCGACCGCCTACCGCAACCCCACGCCCGTGGCGGTGACCCTGCTCCCCGTACGGGACGACCTCGGCGCCGGCCTCGTGGTCATCACCCGCACCATCGAACCGGCCCGGGGCGGCGTCGCGCTCCCCGGCGGCTTCATCGACTACGGCGAGGACTGGCGCGAGGCGGTGGTCCGCGAGCTGCGCGAGGAGACCGGCATCCACGCCCCGGCCGCGGACGTCGCCCTCGCCGACACCCTCAGCTCCCCGGCGGGCCATCTGCTGGTCTTCGGCCTCCTCCCCGAGCGCCCCGCCGCGGACCTGCCGGCGTCCACCCCGACGGACGAGACGACGGGCTGGCACATCCTGCGCACCCCGGCCCTCCTGGCCTTCCCCCTCCACACCCAGGTGGCCACCGCCTGGTTCGCAGGGAAGTACGCCTGACGCCGGTGGCCGGAACCCCGCCACATCCAGCCTCGCCCGGGGCCGACTCCGGCCTCGGCCAGAGGCGCGTCCAGCCTCGCCGGCGTGTGAGGCGCGGGGCCCCGGGCGGAGCCCCGATCCTGAACCCGCGCCCACCCCCGCGCCCCACTCCCGCACCCCGGCCGCCCACCCTCCTAAGCCCCCCGCACCGTCACGCCCGTGACAAGGTCACCGCCTTCCACCGCCACCACGACCTCATCCCCGGCCCACCGCGAGGTGTACCGCTCCACCCGGCCCGGCTCGAAACCCGGCCCCGGATCGCGGACCACCAGACCACCGCCCGTACGGCCCCGCGCCGGAGCCCAGACCTCCAGCACCACCGAGCCGTCCTCCGCCCGGACCGGGATCACCGCGCCCGCCCGGGCCAGCACCGGGATCCGCCCCGGCGGAGCGTCCAGCAGGACCTGGCCCGGCCCCTCGTACACCGCCCCCGTCACCGTGTCGTACCAGCGCCCCCGTGGCAGCCGCACCGCCCGCCGGTCCGCCCCGCACTCCAGCACCGGCGCCACCAGCAGCGCGTCCCCCAGCAGGAACGCGTCCTCACAGTCCCGCAGCCCCCGTTCCTCCGGCGCCCCCCACCACAGCGGCCGCACGTACGGCGCCCCCGTCCGCCGCGCCAGATGCGCCAGGGTCACGAAGTACGGCCGCAGCCGCTCCCGCTCGGCCAGCACCGCCCGCGCGTGCTCCTCCACCTCGGGCCCGAACTCCCACGGCTCCCGCCGCCCCGCCCAGATCGCCGCGTGCGTCCGGAACAACGGCAGGTACGCACCCAGTTGCAGCCACCGCAGATACAGCTCCGGCGACGGCGACCCCCCGAAGCCGCCCACGTCGGGCCCCGAATACGGCACCCCGCACAGCCCCAGCCCCAGCACCAGCGCCAGCGAGGCCCGCAGCCCCGGCCAGCTCGTCTCCACGTCCCCGGACCAGGTGCCGCCGTACCGCTGCATCCCCGCCCACCCCGACCGGGAGAACAGGAACGGCCGCTCCCCGGGCCGCAGCCGCACCAGCCCCTCGTACCCGGCCCGCGCCATCCCGAGCGCGTACACGTTGTGCGCGGCCCGGTGGTCGCCCCCCGCCCCCTCCATCGCGTGCCGCGCGGACCTCGGCAGCGTCATGTCCCCGAGCGGGGTGAAGGAGACCGGCTCGTTCATGTCGTGCCAGACGCCGGCGAAGCCCGCGGCCAGCCGCTCCCCGTACAGAGCGCCCCACCACTCCCGCACCGCCGGATCGGTGAAGTCCGGATACGCGCAGCTCCCCGGCCACACCTCGCCCCGCACCTCCCGCCCGCGCGCGTCCCGTACGAACGCCCCCGCGTCGCCCACTGCGACCCCGGCCGCGTACAGCTCCTCGCCCGGCCCCGCCTTCACCGCCGGGTCCACGATCGACACCAGCCGCACCCCGCCCCCCGGCAGCTCCCGCAGCTCCCGCGCCAGCCCCGGCAGATCCGGGAAGCGCCGCGGATCCACCGTGAACACCCGGTGCCCGTCGTAGTGGTCGATGTCCAGGTGTACGGCCGCCAGCGCGATCCCCCGCGCCACGTACCCCTCCACCACGCGCCGCACCTCCGCCGCGCTCCCGAAACCCCACCGCGCGTGCTGGTAACCGAGCGCCCACTCCGGCGGCACCGCGGCCGCACCCGTCAGCCCCGCCCACCCCTGCAGCACCCGGGCCGGCGTGCCCACGAGCACCCAGCACCGCAACGGCCCGCCGTCCATGCGCAGTTCGCTCACACCCGGCCGGTCCGGGCCCGAACCGGCGCCCTCCTCGCCCTCGCGCAGCGAGACCCGCCCGTCCCAGGTGTCGTCGTAGAACACCATGTGCGTCCCCGCGTCGGCGACGACCAGCTGCACCGGCATCGTGATGTACAGCGGATCGTCACCCGGCCCGAAACCGCCCCGCGGATCGGTGTTCCACAGCCGGTAGGTCCCGTCCCGCAGCCGGGGCCCCGAGGCCCGGCCACCCAGCCCGAAGAACCGTGCGTCGGCCGGCACCTCGGAACGCACCATCCAGCGCGCCCCCGCGCCCCCCTCCGCCGCCACCGGCTGGACGGGCTCCCACCACCGCGGCGGCCGCTCCCGCCGCAGCACCGTCCCGCCCGGCGTGCGCACCTCCACCTGGCCGTGGCGCGACACCGCCACCGTCACCCGCTCCGACACCACCCGCCAGCCACCCCCGGTGTCCGGCTCCAGCACCGCGCGCGGATCCGGCTCCGGCCCCGAGCCGAGCACGGCGTACGACGGCGCCGGCTCCGCGCCGTCCCAGCCCCAGAACACCGCGCCGCCCACCGTCACCCGCACCAGCAGCTCCGAGCGCGCGAAGCGCAGCACGCCCCCGCCCGGGCGGGGCTCCGTACCGGTCAGCAGCCCCGGCACCCGCGCCCGCTCCGCGCCCCGGCGCGCGAGCCCCACCGCGTCCGTGCGCCGGTGGCGCCAGGCCGAGCGCCAGGCGCGCCGCCCGCGCGCCGTACCGATGTCTTTGACCGCACGCACC
The DNA here is from genome assembly GCF_040296485.1 of Streptomyces sp. NPDC002138. Lineage (NCBI taxonomy): Bacteria > Bacillati > Actinomycetota > Actinomycetes > Kitasatosporales > Streptomycetaceae > Streptomyces > Streptomyces sp. NPDC002138. The sequence goes on from NZ_JBEOXE010000115.1 coordinate 8,066, forward strand.
AGATCACGACCGTTCATGCCGCGCACTCTGCCACCGGCCCCTGGCCGAGCGGGCCGCGTTCAGCTGCCGTTCACCCTTGAACGGATCACACCGGGCCGCCCCCGGCGGCTCTGGTGCGGATGTCGATCACATGGCATGGTCCCTGTGAGCCGCCGCGCGCACACCCCCGCGCGATGGCACCGTACGCACACGGGCGCACCCACACGCGCCACCGCACGCACGAGTACACGCCCACGCACACGAAGCGCGAGCCGCAGAGACCGACCGGGAGCCGACCCATGACTTCAGCCACTTCGCCGGAACCCTTGTGGGCGCCGGGCCCCGACCGGATCGCGGCCGCCCGGATCACCGCCTTCCAGGCCTGGGCAGCCGAGCGCCACGGCGCCCCCGCCACCGGCGGGTACCCGGCCCTGCACAGCTGGTCCGTGGACGAGCTGGACACCTTCTGGCAGGCCGTCGCCGAGTGGTTCGACGTCCGCTTCTCCACCCCCTACACGTCCGTCCTCGCCGACCGGACCATGCCCGGCGCCCGCTGGTTCACCGGCGCCACCCTCAACTACGCCGAGCACGCCCTGCGCGCGGGCGAGGACCCGGCGCGCGCCGGTGAGGCCGCCCTGCTCCACGTCGACGAGACCCACGAGCCCGTCCCCGTGACCTGGGCCGAGCTGCGCCGCCAGGTCGGCGCGCTCGCCGCCGAGCTGCGCGCCCTCGGCGTGCGCCCCGGAGACCGGATCAGCGGCTACCTCCCGAACATCCCCGAGGCCGTCGTCGCCCTCCTCGCCACCGCCGCCGTCGGCGGCGTCTGGACCTCCTGCGCCCCCGACTTCGGCGCCCGCAGCGTCCTCGACCGCTTCCAGCAGGTCGAACCCGTCGTCCTGTTCACCGTCGACGGCTACCGCTACGGCGGCAAGGAGCACGACCGCCGCGACACCGTCGCCGAACTCCGGGCCGACCTCCCCTCGCTGCGCGCCGTCGTCCACATCCCGCTGCTCGGCACGCCCGCGCCCGACGGCGCCCTCGAGTGGTCCGCCCTCACCGCGGGGAACGCGGAGCCCGTCTTCGAACCGGTCCCCTTCGACCACCCGCTGTGGGTCCTGTACTCCTCCGGCACGACCGGGCTCCCCAAGGCGATCGTCCAGTCGCAGGGCGGCATCCTGCTCGAACACCTCAAGCAGCTCGGCCTGCACTGCGACCTCGGCCCGGAGGACCGGTTCTTCTGGTACACCTCCACCGGCTGGATGATGTGGAACTTCCTGGTCTCCGGCCTGCTCACCGGCACCACCGTCGTCCTCTACGACGGCAGCCCCGGCTACCCGGACACCGGCGCCCAGTGGCGGATCGCGGAGCGCACGAAGGCCACCCTGTACGGCACCTCGGCCGCCTACGTGATGGCCTGCCGCAAGGCCGAGGTCCACCCGTCGCGCGACTTCGACCTCTCCTCAGTGAAGTGCGTGGCCACCACCGGATCCCCGCTCCCGCCCGACGGCTTCCGCTGGCTCCACGACGAGGTGGCCGAGGACCTGTGGATCGCCTCGGTCAGCGGCGGCACCGACGTGTGCAGCTGCTTCGCCGGCGCCGTCCCCACCCTGCCCGTCCACATCGGCGAGCTGCAGGCCGCGTGCCTGGGCACCGACCTCCAGGCGTGGGACCCGGCGGGCAAGCCGGTCATCGGCGAGGTCGGCGAGCTGATCGTCACCAACCCCATGCCGTCCATGCCGATCCGGTTCTGGAACGACCCCGACGGCAGCCGCTACCGCGACAGCTACTTCGACATGTTCCCCGGCGTCTGGCGGCACGGGGACTGGATCACGATCACCGACCACGGCTCGGTCGTCATCCACGGCCGCTCCGACTCCACGCTCAACCGCCAGGGCGTGCGCATGGGCTCCGCCGACATCTACGAGGCGGTGGAGCGGCTGCCGGAGATCAAGGAATCGCTGGTCATCGGCCTGGAGGAGGCGGACGGCGGGTACTGGATGCCGCTCTTCGTCCACCTCGTGCCGGGAGCCTCCCTCGACGAGGACCTGCGGGCCCGGATCAAGGCGACGATCCGCGAGGAGCTCTCCCCGCGCCACGTCCCCGACGAGATCATCGAGGTCCCGGGCGTCCCGCACACCCTCACCGGCAAGCGCATCGAGGTCCCCGTCAAGCGCCTCCTCCAGGGCGCGCCCCTGGCCAAGGCCGTGAACCCGGGCTCCGTGGACAACCTGGACCTCCTCCACTTCTACGAGGAGCTGGCCCGCACCCGCCGCCAGGGGTGACTGTCAGTGCCCGTGGTTACGCTGAGTGAGCATCGACCGTGCCACTCAGGGGGAGCCATGGCAGACACGAAGAACACCGGCAGGACCAGCAGCACCCGCACCCGCGACCGGGGCCGCGGCGGCGGGGCCACCTCCCGCGCCCGCCGCGGCCTGCGCCGCGAAATCCCTGGCACCATCGGCCTCGTCGCCGATCCCGGGGACTTCGCGGCCATGCGCGGCTACCGCAGCTTCGCCTTCGACGACCACGAGGACTACCTCACCCAGGTCGACGCCCTGCTCCGGTCCCTCGCCCGCCGCGGCATCCACACCACCGTCGTCCTCTTCGACCCCGAGGAGTACGCCGGCCACTGCGCCGAGCGGGGCATCGACCCCGACACCCCCGCCTCCCGGACCCGCTTCACCGCCGAGCTGGCCGGCACCGCCGCGGGACTGGCCTACGGAGACGGCCCGCTGCGCGCCCTCCTGCCGCGGCTCGTGGACGAAGCCGTCCGGCAGGCCACCTGGGAGTACGCCACCCTCCTGCTCTCCGGCGTCGGCAGCTGCGCCGACTGCGGGGAGGACATCGGCCACGCCTCCTTCGAGCGGGCGGGCCTGATCCTGCGACGGCTGCTGGAGCGGGCCGGACCCGGCCACCACCACCTGGTGTGCAGCGTCCCCACCGAGGACGAACAGCTCGTCTCGGTCCTGCACGCCGACACCACCGACGACGGCGCCACCCCGCCGCGCGTCGACGCCGGCGAGAACTTGGACTTCGTGACCGTCCTGGCCACCGGCCTCGCCCTCGGCGGCCCCGGCGGACTCGTCCTGCGCACCACCGCCGGAGACCCCCGCGACCGGGTCCACGGCTGGCGCCTGGACCGCGGCCGCCTGGTCGCCCTCTCCGCCGCGGCCGTCTTCAACGCGTACTGCACCGACGCCGAGACCGGGGAACCGGTCCCCCCGGAGCCGGGCGTCGAATACTGCCCGGGCTACGAGGTGGACGAGCCGGGGCCGCCCCACTGAACCGACCGGGCGCACCGCACTGAACGGACCGGGCCCGGACACGACCGAGGGGCCCTCGCCACCGGCGAAGGCCCCTCCTACCGACCGCACCCCCTCGCGGGGGGCCCGGCTGCTCCCCGGCTACTCCCCGGACAGCACCGCCTGGGCGGCCACGCGGGCCTCCTCGGCGCTGTCGGCGGCGCGCGCCGCGGCGGCGGCCCGCTCGCACTGGGCGAGCGTGTGCTTCGCGAGCGCGGAGCGCACGTACGGAATCGAGGCGGCACCCATCGACAGGGAGGTGACACCCAGACCCGTCAGAACACAGGCCAGCAGCGGGTCCGAAGCGGCCTCGCCACAGACGCCGCAGCTCTTGCCCTCCGCCTTGGCGGCCTCGGCCGACATGGCGATCAGGTCGAGCAGCGCGGGCTGCCACGGGTCCTGGAGGCGGGAGACCGCACCGACCTGACGGTCGGCGGCGAAGGCGTACTGCGCCAGGTCGTTCGTGCCCAGCGACAGGAACTCGACCTCCTGCAGGATCGAGCGCGCCCGGAGTGCGGCGGAGGGGATCTCCACCATCGCGCCGAACTTCGCCCGCAGACCGGCCTCGCGGCAGGCGTCCGCGAACGCCTTGGCGTCGGCGCGGTCGGCCACCATCGGGGCCATGACCTCGAGGTAGACCGGCAGCCCCTCGGCAGCCTTGGCCAGCGCGGTGAGCTGCGTGCGCAGCACCTCCGGGTGGTCCAGCAGCGACCGCAGCCCCCGCACGCCCAGAGCCGGGTTCGGCTCGTCGGCCGGGGTCAGGAAGTCGAGCGGCTTGTCGGCGCCCGCGTCCAGGACGCGCACCACGACACGGCCCTCGGGGAAGGCCTCCAGCACGGCGCGGTACGCCTCGACCTGCTTCTCCTCGGTCGGCGCCTTCTTGCTGTCGTCCAGGAACAGGAACTCGGTGCGGAACAGGCCCACACCCTCCGCCCCCGCCTCCACGGCGGCCGGCACGTCCGCCGGACCACCGACGTTGGCCAGCAGCGGCACCTTGTGACCGTCCGACGTGGCACCCGGACCGGACGACGCGGACAGCGCCGCCTTGCGCTCGGCGGCCGCGGCCTCCAGCTCCGCGCGCTTCTCCGGAGTCGGGTCCACGAACAGGTCACCGGTGCTGCCGTCCACGGCGATCACGGTGCCCTCGGGGATCTCACCGGCACCCGGAAGGGCGACGATGGCCGGCACGCCCAGCGCCCGCGCGAGGATCGCGCTGTGGCTGGTCGGGCCGCCTTCCTCGGTCACGAAACCGAGGACCAGCGCCGGGTCGAGCAGCGCGGTGTCGGCCGGAGCGAGGTCCCGCGCGATCAGCACGTACGGCTCGTCACTGTCCGGCACGCCCGGCATCGGCACGCCCAGCAGGCGGGCCACGATGCGGTTGCGTACGTCGTCCAGGTCGGCCACGCGGCCGGCCATGTACTCGCCGGCCCCCGCGAGCAGCTCGCGGTAGGAGGCGAAAGCGTCGTACACACCGCGCTCGGCGGTGCTCCCGACAGCGATCCGACGGTCGACGTCGGCCATCAGCTCAGGGTCCTGAGCGATCATGGCCTGAGCCTCGAGCACGTGCTGGGCCTCGCCACCGGCCAGCTGCCCGCGCGCGATCAGGTCGGCCGCCACGGCGTCCACAGCCTGACGGGCGCGCCCCTGTTCGCGCTCCGCCTCCTCCGCGGCGATCTGCTTGGCCGGCGGCTCGAGAACCGCCGTACCCATGTGCCGAACCTCGCCGATCGCCACACCGTGGCTCACGCCGACGCCTCGCAGCGTTGTCTCCATTTCACCCGTCTCCGATTGAGCGGCGGGTCCACCCACCGCGTTGGATATCCGATTCGCCCGCGCAGGCGGATGCGTCACTGCCAGCCGAAGAGGGCGTCCCCGGCCTTGATGTCTCCGGCCTCGACGACGGCGGAGAGGGAGTCGGGAGTCGCTTCCAGCGCCACGACGGGGCAGATGGGGGACTTGCCCGCGGCCTCGACGGCGGCCGGGTTCCAACGGATGACGACCTGGCCGCGCTGCACGGTGTCGCCCTTGTTGACGAGGAGCTCGAAGCCCTCGCCGTTGAGCTGGACGGTGTCGATCCCGAGGTGCGTGAGCACACCGTGGCCTTCGGCGTCGACGACGACGTAGGCGTGCGGGTGCAGGGAGACGACCACGCCGTCGACGGGGGACACCGCCTCCGTCGAGTCACGCGCGGGGTCGATGGCGGTGCCCGGACCCACCATGGCGCCGGAGAACACCGGATCGGGCACTGCCGCGAGTCCGATGGCGGTCCCGGCGAGTGGGGACGAGACGCTGGTCATGGGGGGCCTCCCAGGGGTGGGGCTGCTACGTGTCGCCGTCACAACCTGTCCTGGACGGCGTACTTTGAGAAGGGTAAGTCATGGGACGTCCCGGTTCCGCACGAACTGCCCCATTTTACAGGGGCCCTACGCGCTTCCGCGACGGCCTAGTGGACTAGACCATACGCCTGAATCGATTTGCACGGGCATCGGCGGGCCTGTACTGTCGTGACTCCCGCCAGGACGCGTCGTGTGAACACCTCACGAAATGCTGATGGACGGGACCCCTCCTCTTGATCGCTGATCTTCAGCCCCCCTTCTTTCCGTCTGCCTGTCGGCTGACGGGGGAGTGGTCGGGAAGCAGGAAAAGCGCTGATAGAGTGGGGCTCGCCGAAAAGGAAAACGCGAAAGCGTAAACCTGGAAAGCAAATAGCAAGATCCCGTTTCGACCGGGAATCGGACGCGAAAGAGTCTGATAGAGTCGGAAACGAAGAACGAAGCCCGGAGGAAAGCCCCAGTAGTGATACTGCGGGTGAGTACAAAGGAAGCGTCCGTTCC
>NZ_JBEOXE010000116.1:0-13869 GCF_040296485.1 Streptomyces sp. NPDC002138
TCTGCTCCTACGGCCTCGACACGGTCGGCCGGGTCGCCGCCGCCCCGCCCGCGACCCTGCGGCGGATCCTGGGGCCCCGGGCCGGCAACGTTTGCCTGACGCGGCACTGGGCCACCCTTCCCGGTCGCCTACTCCCAGTCGTCCCAGGGCGGGTCCATCTCGTCCAGGTCGAAGGGCGGCTCGTCGGCGTCGGACGCCGTGGGCCGCGGTGCCGCCTGGCGGGGGACGGCGGGCGCGGAGGCCGCGGACTCGGCCGGGGGCTCGGCGGGTGAGGGCGCCCCCGTGGTCCGGTGTTCCGCCAGGGTGTCCAGGACCCCCTCGGCGTACTTGGTCAGCTTGGCCTCGCCGATGCCGCCGATGGTGCCCAGCTCCTCCGCCGTGCCGGGCATCCGGGTCGCGATCTCCCGCAGCGTCGCGTCGTGGAAGACGACGTACGCCGGTACGCCCGCCTCCTTGGCCGTCGCGGCCCGCCAGGCGCGCAGGGCCAGGAAGACCGGTTCGGCCGCGGCCGGCAGGTCGACCGGGACCCGGGCGCCCTTCCCGGAGCGCGATCCGGACTCCTTGCGGGCCGGAGCGGCGACGGCCTTCTCCTTGCGCAGCATCACGCTGCGCCGGCCGCCCAGCACCTCGCCGCTGTCCTCCGCCAGCACGAGCGTCCCGAACTCGCCCTCCACCGCCAGCAGCCGCAGCGCCAGCAGCTGGCGCACGACCCCGCGCCACTCGGCGGTGCTCAGGTCCGCGCCGACGCCGAACACCGAGAGCGCGTCGTGGTCGAACTGGATGACCTTGGCCGTCTTCTTGCCCTGCAGGATGTCGATGATCTGACCGGCGCCGAACTTCTGGCGCCGCTCCTTGGCCAGCCGCCACACCGTGGACAGCAGTTTCTGCGCCGCGACCGTCCCGTCCCAGGACTCGGCGGGCGTCAGACACGTGTCGCAGTTGCCGCAGGGCTCGCCCGACTGGCCGAAGTACTCCAGCAGGCGCGACCGGCGGCAGTCGACCGTCTCGCACAGCGCGAGCATGGCGTCCAGGTGCATGCCCAGGGACCGACGGCGCGCCTCGTCGCCCTCGGAGCCCTCGATGAGCTTGCGCTGCTGGACCACGTCCTGCAGGCCGTACGCCAGCCAGGCCGTGGCGGGCTCGCCGTCGCGCCCGGCGCGGCCGGTCTCCTGGTAGTAGCCCTCGACCGACTTCGGCAGGTCGAGGTGGGCCACGAAGCGGACGTCCGGCTTGTCGATGCCCATGCCGAAGGCGATCGTCGCGACCACGACCACGCCGTCCTCGCGCAGGAAGCGGGCCTGGTTCTGCGCCCGCGTGCGGGAGTCCATGCCGGCGTGGTACGCCACGGCGTCGATGCCCTGCTCCACCAGGAACGCCGCGGTCTTCTCCACCGAGGACCGCGAGAGGCAGTAGACGACGCCGGCGTCCCCGTCGTGCTCGCTCCGGATCAGCTCCAGCAGCTGCTTGAGCGGGTTGTTCTTCGGGGCGATGCGGTACTGGATGTTCGGCCGGTCGAAGCTGGCGACGAAGTGCCGGGCGTCCTCCAGGCCGAGCCGCGCCACGATCTCGGCGTGGGTGGCGGCGGTGGCGGTCGCCGTCAGCGCGATCCGCGGCACCTTCGGCCAGCGCTCGTGCAGCATGGACAGCGCGAGGTAGTCGGGCCGGAAGTCGTGGCCCCACTGGGCGACGCAGTGCGCCTCGTCGATCGCGAAGAGGGACACCTTGCCCCGGTCGAGCAGCCGCTGCGTGTTCTCGGTGCGCAGCCGCTCGGGGGCCAGGTAGAGCAGGTCGAGCTCGTCGGCGAGGAAGGCCCGCTCGACGGCGAGGCGCTCCTCGAAGTCCTGCGTCGAATTCAGGAACCCGGCCCGCACGCCGAGGGCGGTGAGCGCGTTCACCTGGTCCTGCATCAGGGCGATGAGCGGCGAGATCACGACGCCCGTACCTTCTCGGACGAGCGCCGGGATCTGGTAGCAGAGCGACTTGCCGCCACCGGTCGGCATCAGCACGAGGGCGTCACCGCCACCGACCACCTGCTCGATGATCTCCTGCTGCTCGCCGCGGAAAGAGCTGTATCCGAAGACACGGTGCAGGACCTGCAGGGCGTCGGAGATCTCGGGTGAAGCGTCCGGAAGGGGCATTCACCAAGCCTATCGGCCCCCACGGACACCCCGGCTCCATCCGCCCGAACCTGTGGACAACCTCCCGCGGCTCAGGACGTCAGCTCCCGCGGGTCCAGCGGGAGCCGCCAGGCGTTGCGGCGCCGTACGGAGGCCAGGTCGGCCTGGAGCGGGGAGGGCGGGACCGCCAGCACGGGGCAGGTGGCGTGGGTCACGCAGTAGCGGGCCACCGAGGGGCGGACCAGGCGGCGCAGCGGGGCGCGGGATCCCGTGCCCACCACGAGGAGGTCCGCCTGGTCGCGCGCCGCGTCCACCAGGGCCGCCCCCGGGGTCCCCCGGACCGCGAGGCCGCCCAGGGTGACACCGGGTCTCACGGCTCCGAAGGCCGTGTCGAGGACCTCCCGCAGCCGCTCCACGGCCGCGGCCCGGCATTCCGCCAGGGCCTGGGAGACCGATCCGCCCCGGCTGCCGAGTCCCCCTCCCGGCGGCTGCCAGGCCAGGACCACCCACAGCTCCGCTTCGCGCAGGCGGGCTTCCGCGGCGGCCCTGTGCAGGGCCGCCAGACTCCCCGGGGTTCCCGTGGCGCCGACCACGACTCTTCGCACGGCTCGCCTCTCCCTCCGTCGCGGCGGCCACCGATGGCCACCGGTCCCATGGAAGGGCCGGGGCGCGGGAAGGGGCGCCGTGCTGATGCGTTCCTGACGCGCGGGCCCGTAACCCGTACGGGTCTCTGACGCGCCCGGCGGTGGCCGTCAGTGAGCCGTCAGGACCGGGGCGGTCGCCGTATGGATCCCGTCACGAGGTGTCCGAGGGGGCGGCCCCGCGGGGATAGCTTCGAGGCACGACCCGGGGCGCTCCCCGCGGCCCCGGGTCGTCAACTGCCGTTCGCGGTCCGCTGGGAGGGCCCCATGTGTTTGTTCCGGTACGACGACGACCCCGAGCCCGAGGAACGGATCCCGGCCGGGCTCCTGTACGTGCCCGCCCGGCCGGGAGGGGCACCCCGGGTGGTGCGGCTGTTCCGCACCCCGCTGGGAACGCGCACCGCCGTCGGCTTCACCAGCCCGGACCGGCTGGCCGCCACGCTCGGCGCGGCCCAGCCCTGGATCCGGCTCTCCGGGGCCGCGCTCCGGGCGATGGCCGAACCGCTCGGCGCGGGCCTGCTGACCATCGACCCGACGCTCACCGCTCCCCCGGTCGGCGCGCCGGCGGTCACCGGCCCGGACGGGACGCCGACGGCACCGGCACCTGGTCCTGGTCCGGCACCGCAGCCACCCGCCGCGCAGGCGCCCGAGTCCACGGCCCGGACCGTCTGAAGGGATCGCCCATGACCATCACCGTCCTCCCCGAAATGCCGGCCGACGCCGGTGAACTGTCCATATGGCCCGCGTCCACGACCGCGCTCCCGCACGGCGGCCTGGCCGTCGGCGGGGTGCCGCTCGCCGAGATCGCCGACCGGTTCGACACACCGGCGTACGTCCTGGACGAGGGCGAGGTCCGCGCGCGCTGCCGCACCTACCGGGACGCCTTCCCCGAGGCCGACGCCGACGTGCTGTACGCCGCGAAGGCCTTCCTGTCCCGCGCCATGGTGCGCTGGGTGCGCGAGGAGGGACTGGGCCTGGACGTGTGCTCGGCCGGGGAGCTGGAGCTCGCGGTCACCGCCGGTTTCCCGCCGGACCGGATCGTGCTGCACGGCAACGCGAAGTCGCCCCGCGACCTGGAGGCGGCGCTGCGGCTCGGCGTGGGGCGGATCGTCATCGACGGCCCGTCCGAGATCGCCAGGATCGCGGCCGCCGTCGGACCCGGCGGGCACCAGAAGGTCATGGTGCGGGTGGTGCCGGGCGTCTCGGCGGGGGGCCACGACAAGATCCGTACCGGTACGGACGACCAGAAGTTCGGCCTGTCCCTCACCGACGGGGGCGCGCAGCACGCGATCACCCGGGTCCTCGGCCAGCCGCAGCTCGAACTCACCGGCCTGCACTGCCACATCGGCTCGCAGATCGCCGACGTCAAGCCCTACCTGGTGGCCCTGCGCCGCATGGTGGGCCTGATGGCCCGGGTCCGGGACGCCCACGGGGTCGTCCTGTCCGAGCTGGACATGGGCGGCGGCCACGCGGTCGCCTACCGGCCGGGCGAGCCCGTCCTCGACCTCACCGCGCTCGCCCGGCGGATGCGCGTCGAGCTGGCCGAAGGCTGCGCGGCCGCGGGGCTGCCCGTGCCCCGGCTCGCCGTCGAGCCGGGGCGGGCCATCGCCGGACCGGCCGGAGTGGCCCTCTACCGGGTGCTCGCCGTCAAACGCACGGGCGAGAAGGTGTTCGTCGCGGTCGACGGGGGCATGAGCGACAACCCCCGGCCCGCCTTGTACGGGGTGCGCTACGCGCCCCGGCTGATCGGGCGTCACGCGTCGGCGGAGCCCCGCGCGGCCACGGTCGTCGGCCGGCACTGCGAGGCGGGGGACGTGCTCGCGGCCGATGTCGAGCTCCCGGGGGACGTCCGCCCCGGGGACCTGCTCGCCGTACCGGTGGCGGGCGCGTACCAGTTGTCGATGGCCTCCGGCTACAACCTCGTGGGCCGCCCCGCGGTCGTCGCGGTCCACGAGGGCACGGCCCGGCTGCTCGTGCGGCGCGAAACGCTGGACGACTTCCGCAGCCGGGACATCGGCGTGTAGGGCGCGTTGCGGAGTGCCGCCGTCACCGCCGGGCCGGGGATCACGGCCCGGCGGTGAAGGTGGTGGCCGGGGCGGCGCTGGCCACGGACACCACGGCCGCGCGCGGCCGGTCCGTCCACTCCAGCAGCCGCAGGCCGTCGCCCCGGCCCGCCTTCAGAAGGGCTTCCCCGCGCACCCACAGCCGCAGCAGCGCCGCGCCGGGGTCCGGCTGGGCCGTGGCCTCCCGGACCTCGGTCTCGGGCAGCATCCGGCGCAGCACCGGCAGGGGGCCGGGGCGGCGCGCCGCCGGTTCCACGTCGACGCCGACCGCGCCGGGGCCGGCGGCCGCCGCGACCAGCCCGTCCGCGTGGCTCAGGCTGACGCCCACCCGCGGGTGACCGGGCAGGTACGGGCGGCCGTGCCCGTCCCGTCCGCACGCGGCGCAGAACTGGGCCGGGGCCGACGCCCGGGGGGACAGGCCGGTGTACCGGGCGACGCACAGCCGCACCAGCAGCCGGGCCGCCACCACGTCGTCGCGGCGGGACGGCAGCCTGATCCGGTCCAGCCGCCGCCGTTCCCACGGGGCGAGCAGGCCCTCGTGCAGCTCCGGGTGGGCCAGCACTTCCGCGGTGGTGGCCACCACGGCCACCGCCGTCCGGCCGTTCACGGGCGGGTGCTCAGCCGGCCGATGCCGGGGCGGGGGTCAGTACGGAGTCGCTCAGGAATCGCTGCCGGACGCGCGCGAGGGTACGGAAGTCGTCGATGGTGACCTCCTGGAGGTCGATGGTGGTGCCGGAGATCTCCTCCAGCAGGTCGATGAACTCCAGGAAGTCCATCGAGTCGATGAGACGGGCCTCGATGAGATCCTCGTCGGCCTCGATGGTGCCCTCCAGGCCGGGGTTCTTCTCGTGGAGCCACGCGGCGATGCGTTCCATGGGGCGGGGTTCTCCTTGTGCGTTTCGTCTTGTGCTGCGTCGTGCGTTGCGTACGGGAAAGGGGTGCGGGGCGAAGGGCCGACGGGCTCAGGCCCGGGCGTCGTGCAGTCGTTCCAGTGCCCGCTCGGCGGTGCCGTGGGTGAGGATCATGGCGTGGACCCAGCGCTCGACGCCGAAGGCCACACAACCGCTGTACGCCGGGCCGTGGGAGCCCGCGCGGATGTCGAGCCGCTCGCCGAAGAAGTTCCGGTGCCGGTTCACGGAGGCGATGGCCGTGCCGTCCGGGGCGTTGAACTCGTGCTTGACCGGGTCCAGCGCCATCAGCCGGGCCCGGGAGCCGCCCTTGTCGTAGAACGGGTCGTCGGCGACGGCCCGCGTCAGCTCCAGGCCGAGGCGCCCGGCCAGTTCCTGGACGAACTCGGCGCCCTGTTCCAGGTGTTCCACGGCGCCCTGCTTCGTGCCGAGGTAGAGGACTTCCCGCATGTGGAAGCCCCACAGGCGGCGCAGCCCGTCGTAGTGCGTCTCGTTGCGGAAGCAGCGGCCGGTCGCGGAGAGCCGCAGCCCGTCCTCGCCGACGTCGCGGCCTTCGAGGGAGAGCAGCAGCCCGTAGCAGGTGGCGGAGGGCAGCAGGTGGCCGGTCGGCCGCAGGCCCAGCTCGCCGGGTGCCTCACCGGCCGCCAGCCCGTCGAACGCCTCCGGCGCGAAACGCCCGGCCGAGACGCCGAGGTGGGGGAAGTTGCGGAAGTAGTCGAGCCGCGCCAGTCCCTCGGCGGCCAGCAGCGGCGGCCCCGTCACCTCGGGCGCGGAGAGCCGGGCGGCCAGCCCGGTGAGCAGGTCGTCCAGGGCGCGCAGCAGGGCGGTGTGGACCGGGTCCAGCGTGATCAGGCCGGGACCGGGATTCTTCAGGCCGCCGTCCGGCAAGGCGGTGATGCTGGGTGTGCTCATGAAATCCGCTCCCTCTGGGCGTGGATGAACAGGCGTCAAGGCCGGATGGGTGGGACGCACGTCCCGCGGCGTGCTCGCGGCGGCGTGAACGGCCGCGAACAGGGCCGCTGTTGGTCCTCGGCACAGCGAGGAGGGCGACTGAGGCTCCGTCAGGGACGGGAGCTGCGTTACCAGGACCCTAGGCCAGCCCCTCGCCTATTGTCTAGACCAAAGTCCCGTTCCTGACGATCACCACCGGCGGGGGCGTTTCGGGCTTGAAAGTAACGCAATCAGCATATTGAGACGCCACTTGACAGCGGCTATGGTCTAAACCAATCCTGCTGACCATGACGACACCGGCTCCAGACAGTCGCCCCCGCCGCCCCCGTCCCACACTCCACCGCGCGCCGTCGGACCGTCCGTACTTCAGCGCCGACGGCGAGTCCTACCTGGCCCAGACCACCCTGCGGGAACTGAAGAAGTCGCGGCCGCTGCGGGTGCTGTCCGAGGAGGATTTCGCCCACTGGCAGACGTACGGCTACGTCATCGTCCGCGAGGCGATACCGGCCCGTGAGGCGCGCCGACTGCTGGACTTCACCTGGGAGTTCCAGGGCCTCGACCCCGACCGCCCGGACACCTGGCACGAGGACCGGCCGTTCCGGTCCGAGCTGGACCAACAGCTGCACGTCTACGGCTTCGTGGAGGCCTACCACCACCAGTTGCTCTGGGACAACCGCCAGTCCCAGCGGGTGTACGACGCCTTCGTGGACGTCTGGGACTGCGAGGAGCTCTGGGTGACCCTGGACCGGCTCAACCTCAATCCGCCCAACGTGAAGAACCGCGACCGCGCCCTGATCGACCCCACGGACCGGGGTTTCGACATCGAGCTGCACTGGGACATCGACACCACGCTCGGCATCCCGCCGCAGCGGGTACAGGGCATCATCGCGCTCAACGACACCAGCGCGGAGCTGGGCGGATTCCAGTGCAACCCCGAGCTGTTCCGGCGGTTCGAGGAGTGGAAGGCCGGGCAGCCCGCCGGCCGGGACCCGCTGCGCCCCGACGTGGACCGCACCGAGTTCCCCGTGGTCCGGCCCGAACTGCGCCCCGGTGACCTGCTGATCTGGAACGGCCTCCTGGCCCACGGGGTGGCGCGCAACACCTCGAAGGACGGGGCGCGGGCGGTCCAGTACCTGTCGATGATGCCCGCGCTGGAGGAGCACGAGAGGCTGCGGCGCTCCCGCGTCGAATCCTGGCGGCACCTGCGCACCCCGCGCTGGAACCGCACGCTGGTCGGCGACCCGGTGCGGCACGAGTCCGAGCGCTACCCCACGGCCACCCTGAACGCTCTCGGCAGACGCCTCCTCGGCCTCACCTCGTGGACGGAGACGGAGACGGAGACGGAGACGGAGACGGAGACGGACACCGCCGCCGCGGTCGCGGGCATGGCCGCCGGGCAGAGCGGGGAGTCCTCGTGCGCCGTGTCTGCCTGACCCTCCCCACCCACCGCGCCTGCACCGGGACCATCGCGGCGGTCGGCGCGGAAGCCGCCTACGGCGCACGCCACTTCGGCGTCGAGGTGCACCTGCTGATCCTGGACTCCTCCGACGCGGCGGTGCTCGCCGAGCACCGGGAGGCGGTGCGCGCGCTGCCCGCGGAGCCCGGTGTGGTCGTCCACCACCTCGACGAGGCCGCGCAACGCACCTTCCTGCGGCGGGTGATCGACCGCTCCGGCGTCGCCGAGCCGGACCGGGTGCTCGACCTGATGCTGCCGTCCGGCGTGTCCTACGGCGCCTGCACCAACCGCGCCTTCCTGATCGCCGAGGCCCTGGGCTGCGCGTCGGTGCACCGCCGGGACTCCGACAGCCGCTACCAGCGCCTGGACGGCGAACCCGTCTACCCCCTCCACCACGAGCTGACCTCCCTGGGGCGGCGGGCCGCGGACGTGGCGGGGCTGGTCTCCAAGACCCGGCTCGCCCCCGCGTACGCGGACCGGCCGGTGGCCATGGTCGGCGCCTCCTTCGTCGGCGAGATGTCCGTGGACGTCGAGGAGATCCGCCGGCTCGACCCGGGCGTCTACGACGAGGTCATCGGCCTGTCAGTGCCCACCGGGGTCGCGGAGTTCTGGCGCAAGAGCCTGATCGAGGAGTCCTTCCGCGGCGCCGGGAGCACCACGTTCACCGCCGACCACACCACGCTCACCCACGTCAGCCCCAAGCGCGTGGACATGTGCAACATCGGCTTCGACCGCGCGGTCTACGGCCGGGTGCCCCTGCCGCCCGCGACCGACACCATCGGCAGCGACTACTTCCTCATCCACCTGGTCGACGACGCCCGGCTGCCCGGTGTCCTGCACAACCGCCACATCGTCAACTACCACACCAAAGAACGCCGTTCCGACAGCGGTTTCCTCGCCTACCAGGTCCGCTTCGCGAAGTACCTGCTGTCCATGGGGTACTTCAACGCCGTGTACGCCCGGATGACCGCGGCGGGGGACGAACTGCTCGACGCCGAGGGCCTGATCCGCGCCTCCGCCGTCGCCGGGTTCGTACGGGACAGCACGCGGCTGGACCGCGCGGAGGGCGCCGAGCGGCTCGATGTCCTCGACCGCTCCTACCGCACGCTGGACGGACGCTACGCCGTGGTCGCGGACGCGCTCGCCGAGCGCCGCGGCCGGCTGCTCGACGAAGCCCGCGCGGACATGGCGGACTTCGCCCTGCTGATCGACGCCTGGGAAGCCCTGGTCCGTACGAGCGCGGCCGAGGGGATCCCGACCGGTCCCCCGCGCGGGCCCGCGCCGGACCGCCCGGGGCACGCGCGCACCCTCACCGTCGCGTACGAGGGTGGCACGGAGCGCCGGGGCCCCGTCACGATGGGCCAGGCCAACATGATCCGCTGCATCCTGCGCGACGATCCCGCCCACATCAACATCCACGACGTGTGGCCGGTGCCCGCGGGGACCGGACCGGGTCCCGCGGTCGACGCGCTGCGCGCGCTGGTCGTCCGGCACGAGGCCCTGCGCACCACCTTCCCGCACCCCTCCCCGGAGAGCGCGCCCCGCGAGCAAGTGGTCGCGGCCGAGGGCGCGTTCACGGTCACGGTCCTCGACCACGAGGAGCTCCCCCCGGAACCGGCGCGGTACGCCGACGCGCTGGCCCGGGCGGCCCGCGCCGGACGTTACGCCCTGGAGCGGGACTTCCCCCTGCGGATCACCCTCGTCGCCGAGCGGGGCGTCCCGGCCTTCGTCGCCCTGGTGTCCAGCCACGCCGTGGCCGACGGCAGCGCCCTCGCGGTGCTGCGGGAGGAGTGGCTCACGCTGCTGGCCGGTGAGGCGCTGCCGCCCGTGACGGCCTTCACCCCGCTCGACCTCGCGGCCGAGGAGGCGACCCCGGCCGGGCTGCGCAAGTCCGAGGCGTCCCTGCGGTACTGGGAGGAGATCCTGCGCACCGGCCCCCAGGCGATGTTCGCGGAATCCCGGGCCGCGGGCACCGACGTACGGATGGCGCAGCTCACCCTCCGCTCGCCGCGCGGCGCCCGGGCGCTGGCCCGCGTGGTGGCGCGCACCGGCAGCCTTTCGGCCACCGTGCTACTGACGGCGTGGTGCTCACTCATCGCGCACCGGGCGGGTCAGAGCACCTGCGTCGCCGCGGTGCCGACCTCCAACCGTTTCCTGCCGCGGCTCGCCCGCTCGGTGAACACCGTGTCCCAGGACGCGCTGCTCTCCCTCGACGTCGCCGTCCCGTCCTTCGACGCGCTCCTGCGCAAGGCGTGGGGGGCGGCCCTCAACGCCTACCGGCACAGCCGGTTCGACTCGGTCAGCCTGTGGGACATGATCGAGCGGGTCACCTTCGAGCGCGGCAGCCACTTCGCCCGGGACGTCGTGTTCAACGACGTGAGCACGCTCCTGTCCACGACCGCGGACGCGAACGCGGCCGTGGACGGGGCCGTGGACGGGGCCGTGGACGGCGGGGGCGGCCCGGCCCCCGGTCGCCGCCCCGGCGCCGGCCTGGAGGCCGAGCTGAGCTGGGGCCCGGAGCAGGTGCTGCCGACCCGCGTGCTGGCCTTCGCCTACCGGACCGACCCCGTGCTCCACATCGGCATGTGGGCCGACCCCGGTCTGTTCGACCGGGAGGAGGCGGAGGGGTTCCTCTCCGGTCTGGTCCGGCTGCTGGAGGCGGCGGCGGGCGGGGACGTACCGCTCGCCTCGCTCACCGAGGTGACGGGGGTCCGCCCGGTCGCACGCGAGCCGCACTGGCGGCGGGTGGACGGCTCCTGGGTATCGCCGCCCGCCGTGGCGGAGGCCCTGAGCGAGGCCCTGGGGGGCCTGCCCGTGCACGTCGCCCCGGATGCGCCGGATGCGCCGGATGCGCGTGAAGCTTCCGATGGTCCGGACGGTCGGGCCAGGGGCCTCACCGCGTTCATCGCCTCCCGCGGCCGGGCCCTCGACGGGTCCCCGCTGACGCCCGCGAAGGCCCACGCCGCGCTGATCGACGTACTCCCCGGCCGTCCCGGGGTCCTGGCCCCGCGCCGGTACGTGATCGTCCGGGAACCCCCGGAACAGACCGACCGGACCAGCGCGTGGCGCGGCCTGGAGATCCTCATGGAAGGGAACGGCCGGGAACGGCGGATGTCACATGACCATGGATGAGATAACCGTCCGGCCGGAGCGCGTCCCGCTCCCCAGCCCGTGGCGGTCGAGTCGCTTCCGCCTGTTCTTCACCGCGCGCAGCACCTCGCTGCTGGCCGACGGCATGCTGATGGTCTCGCTCACGACGGCCGTGCTGGGAGCGGGGTACGGGGCGAGCGGCGTGGGCTACGCGCTGGCCGCGTGGATGGCTCCGATCGTGCTGCTGGTGCTGTTCGGCGGCGTACTGGCCGACAAGTTCACCCCCCAGGTGATGATGGTCGGCGCCGACGTGGTGCGGATGGTGGCCATGCTCGCGCTCGCGGCGCTGCTGTCCGGCGGCGACGTCCGGCTGTGGCAGATCATGGCCCTGCTGGCGCTCAGCGGCGCCGCGACCGCCATGTTCCAGCCCGGCCTGGCGAGCCTGGTCCCCCAGGTCGCCGAGGACATCCAGCGGGCCAACGCGCTGCTGCGGATCTCCGAGGCGATCTGCACCCTGCTCGGCCCGGGGGTGGCCGGCCTCCTCGTCGCCTACTGGAACGTGGGGGGATCCTTCGTGTTCATCGCGGCGGCCTACGCGCTCAGTGCGCTCGGTCTGACGCCGCTGCGAAAGCTCGGCACCGCCCGCGACAAGCGCGACAAGCGCGACGAGAGCGACGAGAGCGACGAGCCGATGTCGCGCAGGCTGGTCACGGGGTGGCACGAATTCCGGTCCCGGTCCTGGCTGTGGGGGGTCATCTCCGTCTGGGCCGTCTACGGGCTCTTCGTCTTCGGCCCGGCCCTGCCGCTCGGCGCGGCGCTGCTCACCGAACAGCACGGGGCGAGCGGCTACGGCTGGATCGCCTCGGCCGACGGCGCCGGTACGATCATCGGCGGCCTGCTGGGCATGCGGGTGCGGCCCACCCGCCCGCTGGTCGCGGGGGCCTGTGCGATGTTGTTCTTCTCCCTCAACCCCCTGGCGCCCGCGCTCGGCTGGTCCTTCACCGTCACCGCGCTCACCGGCGTGCTGGCGGGCTGCGGGTTCGCCTTCTGGGGCGTGATGTGGGCGACCAGCGTGCAGTCCCACATCCCCCTGGCCGTCCTGAGCCGGGTCTCCGCCTACGACGTGGCCGGATCCATCATGGTCATCCCGCTGGGCCGGGCACTGGCGGGTCCGGCGGCCGCATCCTTCGGCGCCGACCGGGTGTTGCTCTTCTCCTCCGCCATGGGTCTGGTCTGCATCGCGGTCATGCTGTGCGTGCCCGCCGTCCGGCGGCTCGGACGGGCGCCGGAGGTCGTCGTGCGGTGAGGCACGGGGCCGTCGTGGCGGGATGCCGAAGGGGCGTCGGCGATGACTCCCGCCGAGTTCCCGCCACGACGCACCTGGCCCGGATCCTTCGAACACCGGGCGAACGGACACCTCGCGACCTACGATCGGCCGCATGCCGCATCGCCGCATCGCGCACCTGTTCATGGTCCTCGCCGTGGCCCTGACCGCCCTGGCCGGGGGCGCCACGAGCGCCGCCTGGGCCGAGGGGGACGGCTCACCGACCGGCCGTCAACTGCTGTACTACAACCACGCCTACGGGGTCTTCGACCGCGAGACCGCCGACGCCGTCGAACACTCCGCGTACCTCCGGGACTTCGCGAACTTCCAGGTCCGCACCACGACCGGCACGGGCGGGGAGACCTGGACCGGCCGCTACCTGATGGGGCGCGAGACCTACCTCGAACTGTTCGGAGTCGGTGACGTCCCCGGCCAGGACGGCGTGCTCGGCGCCGGCGGGATGGGGCTGTCGGTCGAACGCGCCGGTGACCTCGCCACGGTGACGCGGCGGCTGCGCGACCAGGGCGTCCCCAGCCCCATCGCCTTCCGCCAGACACGCGACTTCGGCGACGGGGTCCCGATCCCGTGGTTCGACGCCGTCCTCACCACCGAGCAGTACGACGGCTTCGGCGCCTGGGGCATGGAGTACCGGCCGGAGTACTTCGCCGACCCACGCGGCAACACCGAACCGGCCGCCTTCCCCGGTGACATCGGCCGCGAGCGGTACCTGTCCGACGGTTACCGCGACCACCTCATGCGGGACGTGACCTCGATCCGCCTCGCGGTCACCGCCCGCGACCTGGCCGGCACGGTGCCCCTGCTGCGGGCCGGCGGATTCACCGTCCGCCGGACCCCGGGCGGCGGAGCCGTGGCGCAGGGCGGCGGCACCACCATCCACCTGGACGCCGTGGCGCGCGAGAACGCCGGGATGCGCCAGGTGGAGCTGTCTCTGAACCACCCCGTGGCCCACCGCCACGTGGAGCGCATCGGCCGCTCGACCCTCGCGGTCGGCCCGGGCACCCGCGCCGTATGGACGTTCGACGCCGCCCCTGCCCGGTGAGCTAGGGGGTGTCTGACGGATGTGCGTGGGGAAGGAGGGGTGTCCGGTGCGTGCTCTCGGTGCGCCGACCGGAAGCCCGTGTACTGGACGTACTCGGGTCTTCGGTCGGTGCGGCGAGAGCGCGTGCCGGGCGCCGCGACGCCGCGGACATCCGTCAGACACCCCCTAGTACTGCAACGGTGTTTGCCGTGACGGTTGGGCAGGTCGGTCGTTGTTCAGTTCATGGGTGGGGAACTTGCTGCTGCCCGGTCGTGGGCTG